>JAUPVE010000098.1 GCA_030917205.1 Patescibacteria group bacterium
ATCAGGATGAAAATTTTTACCCATGCCTTCCGTCAAATAATAACGATAATTTTTTTGAAAAGAATCTTTGACAATAACCAATTTGGGTTTCATAAAATTATGCACTCACTAATTTGCAAACTGTGTCTACACACTTGATAGTATCCTTGTCGATATATGGGCAAGGGGAACAATTTATACCTTGTGGTTTTTTGAAAGGGCAGTAAGGCTTCCAATTACTATTAGCGACCACCCCACAAGCACAAGGTGTGCAATCAGGAGCCACTAGATGACACTCACTATCGGCTGTACAAGTAATCCTTGGTTTATTTTTAACCAAATCATTCAAATAGTTGTTATAAGTATGAAAACTACCTTGATTATTCAAATAAACAAAGGCGTATATGAGTCCTGAGAATATTAAAATAAATAATATTAACTTCATGTTATAATTTTAGCATTTTATGGTAATTTTTGATATGGCAACAAAAAACCGGCCCAGAGGGACCGATTTTTTATATTAGCTTCAAAAAATATTATTTTTTCTTTTTAGCTGATACTTTTTTAGTAGCTACTTTAGATTTAGCTTTTTCTTTGGCTGGTGACTTGGCCTCTATCTTAGCTTCAACTTTTGTTTCAGCTTTGGTTGATTTGGCTATTTTTTCTACAGAAGCATTAGGAGTCAATATTTTTATCAATTGATCCATCTTGGTGTTCAACATTTTAATCTGTTGCATTACTTCTCCAGAATCTTTGGTATCATGAGCACCTTTACTAAAGGTCTCATTGCCACCCTTACCAAAACAATTATCGCAAAATACAGGTTTACCTTGTGTTGGTCTAAATGGTACCTGACAAGCTTTACCACACTTATCACAAGTAGCACTATGCATTTGCTTATCGTCAAAGCTGAAGCGATCACGTCTTTCGCCACCAAAGCTACTTGGCCTAGAACTGCTAGCACCACCGCTTTGTTTTTCAAAACATTTACTACAAAAAACTGGACGACCATTGCTAGGTTTAAAAGGAATTTCGCAATCTTGACCGCATTCGCTACAAGTTGCTTGGTGCATGCTTGGTCTGTCGCCATCTCGGCCACCAGATCTGCGGTTGCCACCAAATGATTTATTACGATCAAATCCGCGGTTAAAACCACCGCCACCTGATCTCCTGCTATCTCTGTTAAAATTGCCCATTATTTATGTTTAATTACTTAATAATAGGAGACTATAACATATTTTTCAAAAAAAATCAATAGCTAGACAGGCAAGGCCATTTTTAGTCTAATTTTATAAAAAATACCATTTTTCTAGGTGCTACTTTTGAGACCAGCCAAACGGCCAGTAGCCCAGGCTACCTGTAGATTGAAGCCACCAGTAAAGCCATCGATATCCAATATTTCTCCAGCAAAATATAAGTTTGGACAAAGTTTTGACTGCATGGTACTAGGATCAACTTCGGACAAAATGATACCGCCAGCTGTCACAAACTCATCACCAGCTCGACGAGCAGTAACAGCCAAAGGTAAATTTTTCAAAAATTCAGCTGCCTGCCTTAATTCTACTTTACTCATTTCATTATTCTTTTTATCTGGATTTATTTTTAGCTGCTCTAATAAAATTTTGGTAAAAGATAAAGGCACAAATAACTGGAGAGCATGCTTGAATAATTTTTTAGGATTAGCACTAGCATAATTTTTTAATTGCAATATTACTTTATCAAGTGACAAATCTGGGGTAATATCCAAAAATATTTTCAATGGCTTAGCTTCGCTAAAATTCTCAAAAGCGATCAGCGCCGAAAAAGCAAAAACCGCTGGACCACTCAGGCCCCAGTGGGTAAAGATAAAAGGACCAGTAGTCTCGTGCTTCTTATTAATATTAGTTTTGATAGTGGCTTTGGCAAATGACAATCCAGCCACTTGGGCGGGCCAAGACTCAGCAAGCACCAGAGAACTCAGGGAAGGCGCTAGCTGACTAGTGTGATGCCCAAAATTCTCCGCTAGATGATAGCCATCGCCAGTCGAGCCAGTCTGACGATAGGCTTGGCCACCTAAAGTCAAAATAACTTTATCAACTTTTAAATCTGCTTGATCTTGGGAATGGATAATAAAATATTGATCTTTTTTTTCAATTTTTCGTACCGCATGCTTAAATAATACTTTGGTCTTATTTTTTCTAAAAATATTTTCAAACACAGCGACTATATCATGCCCATTATTAGAAACTGGAAATACTCTGTTATCAGCCTCACATTTCAAAGGCACACCATGACCGACAAACCAGTCCTGCACGGCCTGTGGCGGAAAAATATGCATAGCTGAATTCAAAAATTTGCTACCACGCGGATATTTGGCTAGTACAGCTTTGATATCTTCGAGGCCAGTAGTGACATTACAGCGTCCACCGCCAGAGATAATAACCTTCTTACCCAAAGAATCATTTTTTTCTAGCAAAAAAACTTCTGTTTCAGGACTATTTTCATTTATAGTAGCAGCACACATCATGCCAGCTGCGCCACCACCAATAATAGCTATACGCATAAATTAAAAGCTTATTTTGCCACTCAAAATTTCTTGCGCCTTTGCAGTATCCACGGTAGACCACTGCACAAAGTCTTGTAGAAATTTTGTTTTATCTTCACCAGAATATAAAATAACCTTGGACGCCTCACTATACAAAGGAAAGAAATATATTGATCCTTTTTTTGTCTTGGCATCGATACTCAAGCCCAAGCTCAAGCCAGTTTGGGTATCAGCGGAAAAATACTGGTCAAAGATAAAATTGCCCAAAGAATAAAAAATAGGCTTATTATTATACATTTCCAAGCCTTGCACCACATGTGGGTGATGCCCGATGATGATATCAGCGCCGCTATCTGATAGGGCATG
>JAUPVE010000099.1 GCA_030917205.1 Patescibacteria group bacterium
ATATTGTTGGTTTGGACTTGGGCATTAAATACAAAGGTTTTTATACTGACATGGCTTTGACTGTGCCAGTTGGTAAAATATCCAAATCCGCTAGTCAACTGCTTACAGTCACCAAAAAATCTTTAGAATTGGCTATCAGCCAAGTCGGCCCCGGCAAAGGTATAGAGGAAATAGGTAAGGCTATTGAAAAATTTGTGAAGCCCTATGGCTATGGTATTGTCGAAGATTTAGCTGGTCATGGTGTGGGAAGGGCTGTGCACGAAGATCCTTTGGTGCCAAATTATGACACTGGTCAAAAATTAGCCAAGATGTTTCCAGGGCTTGTACTGGCTATTGAGCCAATGTTGATCATGGGTGGTAATTTCCGCGTTGAAACGGCTGATAATGGTTGGAATGTCGATAGTCAAGATGGTTCACTCAGCGCCCATTTTGAGCAAACCGTGGTAGTGACCGAAGATGGTTGCGAGATTTTGACCTAAAATTATATGTCTCAGAAAAAATTTTTAGGCATGGATTATGGCGATAAAAATATTGGCCTCGCTATCGGTGAGCTTGGTAGTATTGCTGTGCCCTACAAAATTATCACTAATATTAGCCAAGAAAAAATCATAGCTGAGCTAGAGCAGATTATCAAAGCTGAATACATTGATGGTCTGGTTATTGGTTTGCCTACTAGTCTATCTGGTCAGCAAAATGAACGAGTAAATATTACTAACAATTTTATTGAATATTGTCGT
The DNA here is from genome assembly GCA_030917205.1 of Patescibacteria group bacterium. GTDB lineage: Bacteria > Patescibacteriota > Patescibacteriia > UBA1558 > GWA2-36-10 > CALMZN01. The sequence goes on from JAUPVE010000099.1 coordinate 738, forward strand.
AAGCATGTTAGTGTGCCAGTACACGTAGTCAATGAAAGTTTTACTTCACAATTGTATACTAAGCAGGGAGTTACCAAAAATATAGATAAATATGCGGCCACAGCAATTTTAGAAACATTTTTAGTACAAAATGAACCTAAATTATAATTATCTTTGGATTTTTATTGCTAGTTTTATACTGTCATCTTTATTGACTGCTGTTTATATTATTTTTGCTAAAAAATTTAAGCTCGTTGATGACCCCAGTGGCAATCCTCGCAAAATTCATAAAAAGCCTATACCGCTAGGTGGTGGTGTGGCTATTTTTTTATCCTTATTTATTATTGTTGCTTTTTTAGCTAGACAAGGTTTATTGATTGATCAAAAAATCGCTCCGCAGATTATTTGGGGTATGTTTGTAGCTAGCTTAGTTTTGGTGATCAGTGGTTATTGGGATGACAAACTATCTTTGAAGCCGCGGCAGTCCTTAGTTGGGCCAGTCTTAGCCATAATCATCGTGATGCTAGCTGGTTTGCATATTAGCTATATCACCAATCCAGCCGGCGGTATCTTGCAGATTGATAAATTGTGGTTTGGCTATTTGAGTTTGATTTTGACTTTTTTGTGGCTTCTAGGCATGACCTATACTACGAAATTATTAGATGGTATCGATGGTTTGGCTTCTAGTATTTGTTTGGTGGCTAGTCTGATGATTTTTATTGTCAGCTTGACTTGGGATATCAAGTATTCTACCACCTCATTTATTAGTCTAGCTTTAGCTGGTAGTTTATTAGGTTTTTTGGCCTGGAATTGGCACCCAGCCAAAGTTTTTTTAGGCGAGGGGGGCAGTACTTTTATTGGCTTTGCCCTAGGAGTGTTGGCCATCATATCCGGTAGCAAGATAGCCACAGCTCTACTTGTGATGGGAGCGCCGATTATAGATGTGGTATTGGTTATTTTTCGTCGTCTGAGGCAAAAAAAATCTATCTGGCAGGGTGACAGTGAACATTTACACTTCAAGCTCCGCCAAGTAGGTTTGAGTCAATCACAGATAGTATTATTTTTAGCTTTTTTGAGTGTCTGTTTTGGCACAATAGCTATTTTTTTTAGTACAAAGATAAAAATTATTTTTTTATTTTTATTTATAGCTTTTTTACTTATTTTTAATTATCGCATCAATAATTACTTAAACAAAAAATATGAAAAATTATAAATGGTTAGTTATTTTTATTATTTTCGTTTTTGTGGCCATAGGCTTTTTCTTGAAGAGCTCCAATGTCAATCTAGTCAAAAATTTTCAAAAAGAGCAGGTCACGGAAAATCAAAATGAAAATCAAGTAGAGGATAGCAACAAAGCACCAGTGATCAGTATCAATGGACATGATTTTGTAGTAGAAGTAGCCATTGATCCAGCTATTCAAAAAAAAGGTTTATCGGGTCGCGAGAGTCTGCCTGAAAATGCTGGTATTATTTTTGCTTATCCTGGTAAAAATAAGCTGACTTTTTGGATGATTGATATGCGTTTTAATATTGATTTATTGTGGATAAATGACGATAAAATAGTCGGTATTGAGAAGAATATGCTGGCTCCAGCCGCAGGTACTGAAGATAAGGATTTGGTGTTATATAGCTCCCCAGAGCCTGTAAACAGGGTCCTAGAGATAAATAGTGGTCTAGTGGACAAATATGGCTTGAAAGTCGGTGACACGCTAGAATACAATAATATTAATTTTTAATATATGCAGCCAGACCGATGGTTGGAAATCAAGCAGGAGCTGAAGCAAAAATTTGAGCTAGAAGATGAGTACAGTGAAGAGCTTGATCATGGTAGTCAAGAAGTAGTGGAGTTTGTCAGCCCCATGGGTCTGGTAAAATTGTGTTTTGTCCAAAAACCAAAAGTGTTGGATAAAAAAACAACTTATTCCAATCGTATTGGCTCTGGTGTCAGTGTAGAGTATGTCTATGATTTAGAAAACTCTACTTATCATCTGGATGTCTGGCTCTGGTCAGAGGGTAATCAGCAGTGGGAAAAATTAGCCAATCAAAATGCTTTCAATTAAAAAAATAGGACAAAAAAATATTTGGTTATTTGCTTTGCCTGTACTTTTGTTTGTGGTAATTTTTATTTTTTTTAAATT
>JAUPVE010000100.1 GCA_030917205.1 Patescibacteria group bacterium
GCAGGCCGATGGTTTTTTACTAGAAACTGTTGATGGTCAGCAATTTTTGAGTCGAGCCGTGATTATGGCCTTTGGTTTGACACCGCGCAATCTCAATGTCCCTGGCGAAAAAGAGTTTACCGGACGTGGTGTAGCCTACTGTGCTACTTGTGATGGACCGCTCTACAAGGGTAAGACTGTCGCTGTCATTGGTGGTGGTAATTCAGCCATGGATGCAGCTGAGTATTTGAGTAAGATTGTAGAGAAGGTTTATATTTTGGTGCGCCAAGACAAATTCCGTGGTGAAGAAGTTTTGATGGAGCGCGTCAAAGCAGAACCAAAGATAGAAATATTATTTGAATCGGCGGTTCAAGAAATTAAGGGTGATAAAAAAATAGAAACTCTAGTCTACGATCAAAAAGGCGAGAGCAAAGAAATAAAAATAGACGGTGTCTTTGTCGAGATTGGTCATGTCGCCAAGACTGATTGGGTCAAAGATCTACTCAATCTGACTGACATGCGTGAGATCAATATAAACATGGACTGTGAAACAAATACACCGGGAGTTTTTGCGGCTGGCGACATCACGCAGACTGCTTATAAACAAGTAGTTATTTCAGCTGGCGAAGGTGCTAAGGCAGCTTTGCAAGCTTACAAATATCTGCAAGGTGGTAAGGTGTCTGGTCCAGATTGGAATAAATAATAATTAAATTTAGAATTAAGGCTTTGCTTTAATTCTATTTAACAGGGTAAATATGAAACCATTTGAAAATGCCTTAAGGCAACTAAATATAGCGGCGCAAGCAATCAATTTAAATTCAGATATTTTAAAAAGATTGAGCGTGCCCGATAAAATAATCACGGCAAATTTGCCCATCAAAAAAGATGATGGCACTTTACAAATATATGAGGCCTATCGAGTACAATACAATAATGCTCGCGGACCATACAAAGGTGGAATTCGTTTTCATCCGCAAGTCGATATTGATGAAGTAAAAGCTTTGAGCTTTTGGATGACTATAAAATGTGCGGTAGTCGGTATCCCTATGGGCGGAGGCAAGGGTGGCGTGACTGTTGATGTCAAAACTACCAGCGATAGCGAATTAGAAAAAATTTCTCGCGCTTGGGTTGGTGCTTTCAAAGATTTGATTGGACCAGACAAAGATGTACCAGCTCCCGATGTCTATACCAATCCTCAAACCATGGCTTGGATGGCCGACGAATACTCAAAATTAGTTGGCGCCAAAAAACTTGGCGTGGTCACCGGCAAACCTCTCGACATGGGTGGCTCACAGGGAAGAGGCGCAGCCACGGCCAAAGGTGGTATGTTTGTCTTGGCTGATCTAGTAGCCAAAAGATCTTGGGATCCCAAAAATATGTCGGTCGCTGTCCAGGGCTTGGGCAACGTTGGTGGCGGTATGGCCAAATTTTTATTTGATGAAGGCTATAAAGTCGTAGCCGTTGCTGATTCCAAAAGCATTATCTATAAAGAAGATGGTTTGAATATCGATGAAGTTTTATCTCGTAAAGAAAACAAGCAAACACTAAATGATCTGCCCGGAGTCAAAGAGATTTCTTTAACAGAATTTTTTGCCTTGCCAGTAGATGTCTTGGTGCCAGCTGCTCTAGAAAATCAAATTACGCTTGAAAATGCTGACAGCATCAAAGCCAAGGTCATCTTGGAAATGGGCAATGGCCCAACCACCCCTGAGGCTGACAAAATATTGTTTGCCAAAAAAGTAGAGGTCATACCCGATGTCCTCGCTAACGCTGGCGGTGTGACTGTTTCCTATTTTGAATGGTTACAAAACAATGAAGATAAATATTGGTCAGAGGACGAGGTCAATGCTAAGCTCAAAGAAATAATGATTGATGCTTGGCAAAAAACTTTTGATATTGCTCAAGAGAAAAATGTTGATTATCGCACTGCTGCATTTATACTAGCCATCGGACGATTGGCCGAGGCCATGAGTAAATAAAATTTTTCTAAAAAAAGAGGCACCCCGCAGAATTTTCTGCGGGGTGTTTTGTTAGGAGATGCGACTATACTCGCACAGTATGGCCAGAGAGCTCTGGTCCGAGGCCGTGAAGTCAAAGTCTTCTAGGATGTTTTCTTCGTTTTCTAAGGGTACATCCTGGGGTACGATGGCATACAATGACCTTGGCAGACACACCAAGACAAAACCATCGTCTCTGGTCAGTGACTCTAGGTCGAAGTCATCTTCTAGCTGATCATGCTCATCAGCCAGCAAGTCCATGTCAGCTAGTGGCATGGAAAAAACAATTTCATCTGGCCTTAAGAAGACAAGGCCGGGTGGGGCAGTATAATCAATATCTTCGCGCCCATCTTCATCATAGTTTGGAAGGGGATCCAGGCGGTCATTTGGTGGAATCAGAAAAATTGGTACAGGATGACACTCTTCATGAAAATAAAAATCTGGCATCTTGCAGAGTATGCAGTTCGCCCAATTTTCTGCATCTAGGCGATCTGTGGCTGTGGTTTTTTTCAACCACACAGAGTTTTGTTCTAGTGATTTTCCCACGGCGTCACCTCCTGAATTGGGAATGTTCCTCGAGACTTACTTAAGTATAGCGGTTATTTCTTTTTTACGCCAAAAAAGTGTAAAATATAGAAATGCAAAAATATATGATTGGCATAGACGAGGTTGGCCGTGGGCCAGTGGCTGGACCAATAGTAGCCGCGGCAGTTTTTTCTAGTGCCTCAAAAGAGCAGCAGCAAATCTTAGATCAAGTTAAAGATTCAAAACTTTTATCAGCTAAAAAAAGAGAGCACTTAAGTGAGTTGATAGTAGAAAATTTTTTGTTTAGTATAAAAGTTATTGATAATAAATTTATTGATGAGCGAGGAAT
>JAUPVE010000101.1 GCA_030917205.1 Patescibacteria group bacterium
TGCCTGACTTTAGCCGGATTATAAATACTAATATTCAAATCAAAAGAATTGACTACATAAGTCGAGCTAAGTTTTGGACTATCAACTACTTCAGTGGTAGTCTCTGGTTTAGTTGGCGTAGTTGTCTCTGTGGGTGGCTTAGTCTCATCTGGTGCTGTGCTAGTCTTTTCTACCAAAGTAAAAGAAGCTTGGCCCATACCATTCAAAACATCGGTACCAATACCATCGTTGGCTCGCACTGCTCCAGAGGAAAAATAAACAGAAGCCGTGCCGGCTTTTTTGGCTCGAAAAGTAATAGAAAGTAAAGTACCAGCTGAGCCATTGTAGCCCGGCGTAGGTATACCGCCATTGAAACTAACTGTGCCAGCACTATTGGAAAATGAAGGCTCCTCTACCCACAAGGAAAAAACTGAACCCTTGCTAATAGAAGCCACGTCCAACATTTCGGCAGGAAAACTGATATTAGCCTCGGCATTATTTATAGCCTCGCCACTAGTATTTACTACGACCGAAACTTTGATAATATCCCCGACATTGACAGTTTTACTACCAGGATAAAAATACATCGAAGCTGCCTGAGCAGTAGATGCTAGATAAAAAAATAAAAAGAAAAATATTACTAAAAATAATCTTTTATTTGGATGTTTTTGTTTTACGTTTTGAAACATTTTTACGCTTTGGTGTATTTTTATTTTTTATTTTGAATATCAATACGAAAATGACCACAGACAATAATATTACAGCCAACAAAATTATCATCCATAACCATTTATTATCTTGCTTGGTCGTAGTGACAGTTGGCTGATGTTTAATAACACTAGCATTACCTGCCTTATCTACAGCCAAAACTATCAACTCACTTTTCAAAGATTGATCCTGGAGTACATAAGGACTTTCTGTCCTGATATAGCCACGATCACCTTCTTTGACTTCAAAATGATCCATACCTGATTGCTCGTCACGGGCAGTGATAGTCAGAAAATATTTACCATTAAAAACCGCTGGATCCCTACCAATCAGCACAGATAAATCAACTGGGCCTAGCTTGTCATTCTCAAGTTCCTGTTGCCAAGCATTGGTACTAGTAGGAGCACTGCCACTCTGTATAGCCATCTCACCTTTATTTAAAATCGGCCGCGTGATAGTACCCTGCCCGTCATTCAAATATAAATTAGTATTTGGCGATACAGTAAAATTAGCTAGACCTGGTTTTTGCGCTATAAAAATTACTTTAAAAATCAAACCATCTTGTTTTATGCCATTAGGTGTACCACCGGCAAATAAAATCTTACCACTATCATTGGAAAAAACTGGTGTCCTAGCCCAAATACTAAAAATAGAACCGCCAGTACTAATTTCTTTCACACTCACTACCTCGGGATCAAATTTTAGTTCACCATCTATAGCATTGATCTCCTCTCGACCAGCCACTAGACGTAGCTCGGCCACAAAGGTATCTTCGGTAAAAATCTTTTTACTTGGCAAAACAAAACCTAAAGAAGAGGCTGAGCTTACTAGAGGAAAAACCACTAGCCACAAAAATAAAATTGTTTTTGAAAATTTTCCTATTTTTTTATTCATCTTACTTTTATTTTCTAATTATAGCCGTGCCTTTACTACCCCACTGATATAGTAAAATGGAGAAATCCACAGAATCAACTTTGTCGTCATCATTCATATCAACACAAGTATTCACATATGGTGGCCTGGTCTTCCAGAAGTACAACAAGATAGAAAAATCGACTGAATTTACTTTACTGTCGCGATTCAAATCTGCACCAGAACACAAGCCCGGCACTATTGGTGTCGTAGTGGCTGGTGGAGTCACTGGTGCTGGTGGTGTCGTACCACTACCGCCTCCGCCTCCTCCACCCGGTGGTGGCGGGGTCACATCTCCAGTAACAGCATTAAACGATCTAGCAGATCCAGAAGACTCAGTACCGAAGTATACTACTAATTTAAAATAATAAGCGCCAACACTTGGAACATCCGCTGTCAAAGTTGTATTCCAATTCTCATTGGCCTGAATAAATTTGGCAGCCGAAGCATAAAATACATCATTGCCACCACCGCAAACATCAGTCGATGAAGATACAACGCACCACTCATACAAGTATTCATAACCACCGGTACCTTCATTACTGATAGTCACGTTAGCTGCAATACTAGGTATGGTGTTGTCGCTCACACTATTGATGATAACTTGAGCTGGAGCACCACGTACTTCCCAGTAATCACTGAGGGTGACGGTCTGACCAGAAGTCACTTCGGTAGTAACAATGGTTTCCCAGACACCCTGAGCAGCTAAAGTAGGCACACTATAAATATACTCATAAATACCAGTACCGATATCCGTCATGGCGATATTGGAAACAATGGTATTTCTATTCACGTCATAAATAGTGACTTGTGGAGCAGCAAAGCTATCAGCTCCTTGACCAGCATTGGAAGTATAAATTTTTACCCTATAACTATTACCAGCCAAAATTTGTTGGGTATCGGTCATATTGACAGTCCATGATCCATTACCACCAGAGTGTACGACAGAACCGATATAAGCCCAAACATCAGCAGCCGTAATATCATTACCATAATAACTTAGTGTTCTAGTAGCATTTGACCAGACACCAGCAGCAATTGTTGAGGTTGAATAATCTGTTAAGGCCCTAGTTGGTGCAAAGGCATCGTTCCAGACATCAGCAGCAACTGATCCTAATGAGGTAATAGTCCTTGAGCCATTAGACCAGATATCATTAACTAAGGTTCCAAAACTCGTTAAGGT
>JAUPVE010000102.1 GCA_030917205.1 Patescibacteria group bacterium
GCTTTTTGGCAATATTTGGGAAACCACGCTGAGCTGACCCTTGCCACCATCGAGGATGATGAGATCAGGCTCTGACCACTCGCTATGTTTGAGACGGCGACCCAAGACTTCTTGGAGCATCCAAAAATCATTGGGACCGGTCACGGACTTGATTTTGAACCAGCGATATTGGTCAGCCGCGATTTTGCCATCTTGGAATACGACCATAGAGCCGACAGCGTGTTGGCCTTGGATATTGGAGATGTCGTATATTTCAATACGCCTGGGCAGGACATTTAATTTCAACAGAGCTTGGAGGGCGCTGAGTTGTTGCCACTTGGCCTGATTGATATTTCTTTCTAGGTGATCGTGGGCATTTTTTTGGACTAGCTCCAACAATTTTTTATTATTGCCTTTTTGCGGTAGGATGATTTTTATCTTTTCAGCTAGAGTAGTGTTGTCACGCTGAATTTTGACTGGCAGTATGAGAGCTTGGGGTGCGTCAATATTGTTGGCGTAAAATTGGTTGATAAAATTTTCTAGCATTTCAGGCTCAGGTAGCCCGAGAGTGTTGTGGATGATGAAGTTGAACTTGTCACCAAGAGTGCCTTGGCGGATACGCATGACAGTCAGCGCGACAGTCTGATCAAAAGCACTGAAGTTGATGATGTCTTGATTGAGATTTTTGGTGGAAACTACCTTTTGTTTGGCTTGGAGTTTTTGTAGAGACTGCAATTGGTCCCTTTTTATTTTAGCTAGCTCAAAGTTTTTATTAGCACTAGCTTTTTTTAAATCTTTTAATAATCTGGCTTCTAACTCTTTGGTTTCACCACGAATTATTTTTTTGGCTAAGTGGATGGTCTTTTGGTAGTCGGCCTGGGAGATCAGATTGGCACCGGAGACTACACCACCAAATTTTTCTTTCAAAAATATCTGAGAGTCTTTTTTGACTAAGTCACTATTTTTGACATGCAGAGAAAAGAGGCGATGCAAGAGTCGCACCAAGACGCGTGCTGACCAAGTAGAGGTATATGGTCCAAAAATTTGTCCTTTTCTTTTTTGCCTACCATGGACTATGGCAATGCGTGGGAAATCTTCGGCCGTGACGACTATATAGCCCCAATTTTTGTCATCCTTCAAAACAATATTATATTTGGGTTGGTATTTTTTTATTTGACTAGCTTCTAGGAGCAGGCTTTCTATTTCATTGTCTACTAGGGTATAGCGGATATGGGCAATCTCGGTGAGCATCAGCTTTTTTTGCACAGTCAGCTCACTACTTTTTTGCCAATAAGAAACAAGTCGGTTTTTGAGATTTTTCGCTTTACCGATATAGATGATTTGATTGGATTTATTTAGGAAAAAATAAATTCCTGGGCTGGTTGGTATTTTTTTGAAGTCAGGTACCATATCTTTAATATAGCAGAGAATAATTAGTAAAGGCAATTTTTGATCTTTATATATTTTCCTGCTAGGCTTAGAGAGAAGATTGTTGTTTGCGTTTGATTCACCCTGAACAGAGGAGTTAGTCATGCAGAGCGAAAAGCGTTACTTGAGGTACGAGGATATGAGTCCCGATGGCGCTGTCACCGTACTCAGACAGGAGGACGGCGATGTGATTTTGGGGGTCATAGCGCGACCATTTCGTTCTGGGCGTTTGCTCAACCTGTCGGTTGAATTTTGTGTAGAAGGTGGTCGTTCGCCACACACTTGGCGAGCTTTGATCGCCTTGGCTGATGCCATAGAGCGTGATAATCGGGAAAATCCGATTGTCCAAGCAGAGCCCGAAGGAGGTGTAACGATGGATCACCTCGATCCTAGTCAAGATGTGGAAAGGCGTCAAGCTGAGCAGAGGCACATGCCCCAAGAGTGTCAGTGCAACTGTCATAGTCCAAGAGAGGATGGTGCGCTCTGGACCAAGCATGTAGCACCTTGCTGTTATCCTTGCGTTTGCGGACTCAACTTCGCCTCTGGCTTGGAAGAGCATCAGAGTGACTGTGAGGCTTACCTCATCAGTCAGCAACAAGGCTGAGCGTTGTCTCGTTGTTTTACCCACCCAGCCCTTCGCGAAGGGCTGGGTGGATTTTCTTTATGAGGAAAAAAATAAGGGGCTGTCGTTGAAACGATAGCCCCTCGATCTGATTGGGTCACTGTACTTTGCGGAACCAGGCACAGCTCCAAGTGACCGTCGTACCATCTTCATAGCAGATGGTTTGGCCGTTTTTTTCGATCACGACCAATTGTTTGTCGGGACGCTTGTGGGCTTCTGGTGATTTGATGGTGCTCTGGATTCGAAATGGACCGTTGCCGTATTTTTTGCGTCGATAAGCCCAGCATTCAGGGGTAGCACGATTATCGTGGCTCCATTCTACTAAGTCATCAACTTGAAATGTTGGATCTTTTTTCATCAGACTGCCTCCAAGGTTGAGAGTGAACTATGGGAACTTTTTTATTCTAGGTTATATTAATTTTTTTGGCAATATTTATAATAATAACTAATGCCCCCGAGTCATTGACTATCCAAGTTTTTCGTGGTATCCTTTTCTAGATTATTTTCCTAAAAATAAAATTATGCCCAAATATATTACCATCAAAAACGCCAATGTTCACAACTTGAAAAATCTCAGTGTGAAGATTCCACGCGACAAATTGGTGGTGATTACCGGCCTCTCTGGCTCAGGTAAATCATCTTTGGCTTTTGACACTATTTATGCTGAGGGTCAAAGACGCTATGTCGAATCTTTGTCATCTTATGCTCGACAGTTTTTGGGTT
>JAUPVE010000011.1 GCA_030917205.1 Patescibacteria group bacterium
CCAATGAATACGATGAATTAGAAGCCAAAAAGCTGACCGATATCGTCAACGCTGTGCTTGAGCAAAAATTTGATGGCCACGATACTCCGACTGTCGAGCAAATCCAAGATGTCATCGAAATCATCCTGATCCAATCCAACTGGGCCAAGACGGCCAAGGCCTTCATCCTCTATCGTGAGCAACGTAAAAAAGTCCGCCTAGAAATCGGCAAAGAAGTGACAAGTCCAGAAGTCAAAGAACTAGAGACCCTCGGCATCTTCCTCAGTAAGCAAGCCAAGCACATTCTCAATGGCTCTATGGACTTTGACGAGCTAGGTCGTATCATCTTCCTAGATCGCTACTCTATCAAAGATAAAAAAGAAGATATCGAAATCGGTGACCTAGTCATCGCTATCAGCAAAGAAGACCGTAAGTATCCCAAGAAAGACCTCGGCATCATCAAACAAATCCTGACTGGAGAAAAAGCCGTCATCCATATGTTGACTGGTGTCTACGCTGACAAACTAAATAATTACGAATTCGAGCAAGATCTCTACAAATGCGACAAGCCTCGCGAGTCTATCGAAGATGCTCATCGCCGAGTAGCCAAGGCTGTCGCCTCAGTCGAGGTCAATCCAGAAAACCGGACCAAATATTTTGAACAATTTTTTGATGATTTACGCGCCAAGCGCATCCAGCCAGGTGGACGCATCATGACCGGTGCCAATGTCGATCCGCATGGCAACTATACTTCCAACCTGACCCTATTCAACTGCTACGTCCTACCATCACCTCGCGATTCTCGTAAAGCCATCATCGCTGATACGCTCTACCAGATGACCGAAGTCATGTCTCGTGGCGGCGGTGTCGGCCTATCCCTCTCTACTCTGCGTCCCCGCTATGCCTATGTCAAAGGTGTGCATGGCAAATCCTCGGGTTCAGTCTCTTGGGGTGGACTATTCTCCTATGTCACTGGTCTCATCGAGCAAGGCGGCTCACGCCGTGGCGCTTTGATGCTGATGCAGTGGGACTGGCATCCTGATGTCCTAGAATTCATCGACTCCAAAACCAAAGCTGGTCAAATAGAAAATGCCAATATCTCGGTCATGGTCTCTGACTCTTTCATGAAGGCCGTCAAAAATGACGAATACTGGAATCTAGAATTTCCTGACTACGAAAACCCAGCTTACAAAGATATCTACGACAATGTATGGGATGGTGATATTCACTCTTGGAAAAATGCTGGCTATCCAGTCCGTGTCTACAAGACAGTCAAAGCCCGAGAGCTCTGGAACAAAATCATAGTATCGGCTCACTCTAGCGCTGAGCCAGGTATCGTCTTCATGGAACGCTACAACAAACTCTCTAACTCCCATTACTTCAACAAAGTCATTGCCACCAATCCTTGTGGTGAGCAAGGCCTACCAGGCTGGGGTGTCTGTAACTTAGGACATCTCTACCTCGCCTCATTTGCCAAAGAAGTCAGTCAGGATGAGATGGGTCCTATCTATCAGATGGACTGGGATACTTTGAAAAAATCCTCTGCTTCACTGACTCGCTTCCTCGACAATGTCATTGACCTGACTCCCTACCACTTCAAAGAAAACGAAACCAACCAAAAAAATGAGCGTCGTATTGGCGGTGGCACTCTGGGCCTTGGAGAATTATTGATCAAACTCAGACTCCGCTACGGCTCCAGTGAAGCTACACAGTTTATCGACCGTCTCTACCAGACTATCACGGTCGAGATGTACAAAGAGTCTACCCGCCTGGCTAAAGAAAAAGGTGCCTTCCCGAAATTTGAAGCTGAGAAATTCCTAGACTCTGGCTTTATCAAAACTCTACCCGAAGATGTCATCCAAATGATCAAAGAAAATGGCATCCGCAACGTCACTCTGACCACCCAAGCACCAACCGGTACTGTCGGCTCCATGCTTGGAACCTCCACTGGTATCGAGCCCTACTATGCCTTCAAATTCTATCGCCAGTCACGCCTCGGCTTCCATGAAGTCTTCATCCCCCTAGCTGACAAATACACTCACAACGGCCACTTACCAGAATTCTTTGTCTCGGCTATGGACCTTGACCCTATGGATCACATCAAAGTCCAAGCCGCTGTCCAGCGCTGGACTGACTCCTCTATAAGTAAGACTGCCAATGCTCCAGCCGACTTCACAGTCGAGCAAACAGCTGAGCTCTACGAAAAAGCCTACGAGCTAGGTTGCAAAGGTGTGACCATCTATCGTGACTCTAGTCGCACTGAGCAAGTCCTCTCTCTAGACAAAGAAACCGAAAAGAAAAATTTGGCCTACAATGGTGGTGATAAAACAGAAACTGAAAAAGTGACCGTCAAAGTGGCTATCACTCCGCCAATCAAAGAGACCGAACAAATAGTAGAAATCCAAAATGCTCAGAAGCACATAGCCCTAGCCAAAGAAATCGTCTTAGAAGAGCTTGATGATAGCTATGGCACAGCAGTCGGCAAAATCTGCCCCAACTGTAAGCTAGGCGTGATGGTCAAAATGGGTGGCTGTACTGAATGCTCCAAAATGTGTGGCTTCAAAGGCGCCTGTGATATGAAATAGTTGATTAAGCCCCTGCCATTGGTCGCGCTCAGCGCGATTGAGGTGGGGGTTTATAGTAAATCTTAAACAATAAGAATATGGACGAAGTAAATGAAATCGTAGACTCTGTCAAAAATGCAATAAAAGAGAGATTGGGTAGTATTATGTACGGTATGTTTCTTATATCCTGGATCGGTTGGAATTGGCAAGTTATATACACTACATTATTTATTGACCAAAATATAATTCTTGCAAATACCGGCTTACTAAAAATAGACTATATAAAAAATATTTATACAAATAAATGGATATTTACTCGTAATATTATTTTAGGACCAATAATCTCTACCTATCTAATCATATGGTGGTTATCAAAAATTGACTTAATATGTTCAAGAAAAAACTATTCAAATAAGGCAAAAAAAGAATTGGAAAAAGCAAAGATTGAAAAAAATTTATTAAAAGAAAAGCAAAGTATATTAGACGAAAGAATAGAGACCGTGAGAAAAGAAAAAATAATAACGCAAGAACTAACAAAAGAGCAGAGATGGTCTATGGATTTCAAAGATATCTCCAGTACTAAAATATACAGAAATGCAATGGAAGACCTTGAGATATGTCTATATAAACATGATGGATATTTATCCATTGATGGTTTCCCTAACTATCATATGAAATCTGAAAACATATCATTTTTACATACAAATGATATCGTAAATTTCGTTGAAGGTACCAGAAATCAAATTAATTTAACTGAAAAAGGTAAATACTATCTACGTGAGTTCATTAAAAATAAAAAGGATAGCTACATATAATTAGAATACATATTTTGTGCTCTAAATAAAACCTTTTAAACATATGTACCTAGATATAAACATTTTTACACTATCAATATTTATTACCAATTTTTTCTCACATCCATTTGTACTAACTATTATAGTATTCATATTAGGAAATTTTGTAGTGAATAAAATTATACCAAATAAAAAAGAGGATGTTATAAAAAAAATTGTTGATATAAAAAATTTTATTAAAGAGGTTGAATTTTTATATGATAGAATTGTACAAACGGCACAGTCTATATATGAAAAAAAATTACCAGAAGAATTAAAAATGTTTAAAGATGAACTCCCTAAAGAAGTCGACAAAATTAGTACTCTTGTAAATGAGAAGATACCTATAGAAAAATACAAGTTAGATAGTGAAATTGAAATTTATTTTAAGGATAAAAATTTAACTAAAATTTATTCCCAATTTAGCGAGGAGTTTTCAAATATACAGACATTTTTAGTTTACGAATTACCAAAAGACACTGATATATTTTTTAAAAGACTAGAACACATAAACAATTTAGATTTTAAAAAATTGAAAAGTTTAGAAAAAAATTTAATTACAGCTATAACCAAAGCTAAATCGATCACATTTAAACCAAGATAATTAAATAAACCGCCCTTAGCCCGCCAACGTCGTTATCGCCATTAGAAAAATCTCAAAATTTGGCAGCGACTAGACGCGCCAAAAACCGTGCTGTCTGACACAGCCCTTCGCGAAGGGCTGGGGAGTTCACGGTTTTGGCGGCTAGGAGCAACAAATTAAAAGATTTTTCTACAGGCGAAATTTTGGCACCACCTTTTTAAAAAAGGTGGTAAAATAAAAAAGATATGAAACAACACAAACACATCGGCGTCTATGCCCTAGTTGTACATAACGACTCTATTTTATTAATCAAAAAAGCCCGTGGTCCTTACACTGGAAAACTTGACCTACCAGGCGGTAGTTTAGAGTTTAGTGAAAATCCCCTAGACGGTCTAAAACGAGAACTACAAGAAGAAACTGGTCTATCAATCAAAAACCAAAAATTAATAGATTTTTTAACCCATACTGTTATTTACAAAGATAACAATGAGGAAATACAAATGTATCATCTAGGAATTATCTACGAGGTTGAAATCAGTGATACTGATACTTTAAAATATACTGGCGATGGTGAAGATTCCAATGGTGCTATCTGGGTTAAAATTGCTGAAATAGATTATAAAAATCTTTCACCCTTTGCTAAAATTTTAATTAATAACTTTAATAAACCGCCCTTAGAAAAATCGTAAAATTTGGCAGCGACTAGACGCGCAAAAAACCGTGCTGTCTGAGGACTGCGAAGCAGGACGAGTTCACGGTTTTAGCGGCTAGGAGCAACAAATTAAAAGATTTTTCTAGAGGCGAAATTTTGGCACCACCTTTTTAAAAAAGGTGGTAAAAAGAAAAAAGATATGACTACCCCTTGGAAAAAAATTAAAGAAGAACCCTTTAAAGCTGGCTTCCGAAAATTGATCAAAAAAACTTTTGAAATGCCAGATCAAAAAATTGCTGATTTTGATATCAAGCATGAGGGACCGGCAGTTTGTATACTAGCCATCACTACTGATCAGCAGGTCATCTTAGCTAAACAATTTAGACCAGGTCCAGAAAAAATATTACTAGAAATGCCTGGCGGTATGGTTGATAAAGGTGAAAATCCAGAACAAGCAGCCAAAAGAGAGCTCCTTGAAGAAACTGGCTATACTGGAGATTTTGAATTTGTGGGACAAAGCCTAGACTGTGCTTATTCTAATATGGTGAGATATAATTTTGTTGCTAAAAATTGTCATAAGATACAAGAGCAAAAATTAGAAGATAATGAATTTGTTGAAATAGTAGAGATGAGTTTAACTGATTTTAGAAAACATTTACAAAGTGGTGAGTTGACTGATATTGAATCTGGCTATTTATGCTTGGATTATTTAAAATTACTGTAAAGAGTTGGAATCAAAAATAAACAAAAAATAAAATACTTTGAGAAGAGGCTAACAAGAATCACCCTCCACCAAAAGGAGTGAGCCATGTTCCCTACAAAAAACTTTCGCTGGACTTGCAACAAGTGTCGACATACTAGCACTTGTCATCGTGATCCGGACTCGGTCATTTATTTAAGATCATGCCCTGTATGTGGGACAGAGATGGAAGGTCACTTCATCATAAAAAGTGGCCCCATGTATCCAAATCCCCATCGCAAGGACTGAAACTCCGGGGATGCCCGCGCATCCCCGCCCCTTCTCAGGGTATTTTAAAAAAACATCGCTCTTTTATAAACAAATATTTTTAGGAGGTCTGCACAAAAAACACTTAGCTAGGAGGAGTCAAGATGCCGGTATTAGTCATCACCGTACTGATGATCCAGGGCAACGACATTCGCTGTGAAGCACTACCGGCCAATAAAGAAGGGACGCTGTGGTTCGGGCAAGCCAACATATTCAAAGGAGAAGATCTGCACACTACTGTCTTATCCACCGCTCCCAAGTACTCATCAGCTGAAGAAGCTCTGAGTGTGATCACTGCAATCGTAGATCAGATTCGCGCTATTGATATCAAACAAATGAAAATAGCGTAGACTCCGCTCAAGGGGAAGGACACAACTTCCCCACCCCCTAAAAGTATTTGTTTAAATTTTAAAATAACTCCCTCTTAACAAGAGGTATAAAATCACATACAAATGCAAAACATAAAAACAATCATTTTTGATTTAGGGGGTGTGTATTTTACAGCTGGCACAAAAATAGCCAAAGAAAAAATAATATCACTGACCCAGGCACCAGCTTCTATTGTTGATGAAATATTTGAAGCTCAGCCACATAAAGAAGGTTTTTGGTATCGTAATGGCCAAATCAGTCAGGAAGAATTTTGGCAAGCAGCCAAAAGTAAACTTGGCATCACTACTACCCAAGTGACAGAGATTCGCGAACTGTGGCATAGTAGCTATACTCCTATCGCAGGCATGAAAGAATTAGTACAAAATGTAAGGAAGCAATATAAGGTCGTTGCTTTTTCTGGTAACATAAAAGAGAGAATAGAATATCTAAACCATAAATATGACCTACTTCAAGATTTTGATGATTTTGTATTGTCATATGAAATTGGTTATAGTAAATTGGAGCCGGAGTTCTTTAAAATACTTATACAAAAAATAAACTGCCAAGCAGACGAGGCAATACTAATTGATGATAACCAAAAGTTTGTAAATTTAAGCATCGAATTAGGTTTTCATGGTTTAGTTTTCAAAAATATAGAACAAATAAAAAATGATTTAATAAAATCCGGTGTTATTTTTTAAAAAGGTGGTGAGAAGAAAAAAGACAAAAAGTGCTAGAATAAAAAAATTAAATAAAAAACATATGCCAAATAAAACAGCCATCACTATAGAAACAACTGTCCATGCTCCCTTAGAAAAAGTCTGGGAATTTTGGACCACCCCTCATCACATCATGCAATGGAACAATGCCTCAGACGACTGGTACACTCCCCGCGCTGAAAACGATCTCAAAGTAGGAGGTCAATTCCTCTATCGTATGCAAGCTAGCAGTGGTATGACGGGTTTTGATTTTGTCGGCACTTACGATGAGGTAGAAAAAAATAGTGTCATTGCCTACACTATGGGCGATGGCCGGAAGGCAAAAATAACTTTCAGCAAAATTCAAGATAATGAAACTAAAATAGTAGAAACTTTTGAAACTGAGAACGCCAACTCTATTGAGCTACAACGCAGTGGCTGGCAAGCTATTTTGGACAACTTCAAAAAATATACTGAAGAAAATAATTTATAAAAAAATAAAAACAGTCACCCTGCGGATGACTGTATCTGTGAATAGCACAAGAATATAGAACTGATATTTGAGTGGAGTGGGGATCTCCTCTGAACTTTTCAGCTCAGACACTCTCCGTAGAGAATGCTGGGGTGTAAAGATCCCCGACTCCATCAAGATGGATATATGCAAAGAACCACATTTGGGTGGAGTGGGGATCTCCGGCTGAGGTTTTAAACTCAGACATCCTCCGTAAAGGATGCTCTTGGGAAGAGACCCCCGACTCCATCTAGGCAGACAAGTACAAAGAACTGAAATTTGAGTGGAGTGGGGATCTCCGTCCTGAGTTTTTAAGCTCAGACACCCTCCGTGAAGGATGCTTGGCACACCAAGACCCCCGACTCCACCTAGACCGTGTATATTATAATAAATACTTAAAAAGTCAAATCATTTAATAAAGTAAAAATATGTCACACGAATTTCCAAACCAAGGTGATACACCAAAAAATTTAGACTGGGAAATACTCGCTCAGCTCAACCATGTGTCCGAGCAAACTATTGCTGATTTCCGGGCAAAAATATTACCCGACTACCAAGAAATATTTGAAGATTTGCCAGAAGAAGAACAAAAAATAATTATCGTCATTGATCAATTGGATGACAGTGTTATCTGGGAAATATTGAAACAAAAAAAACCGCTGATTGGTCTGCACCATATACCAGGCTATTTACAAGCTGCCTACTCGATGACTGGCAATACTCGCTACGAGCAATTTATGAATAGATAAAAAAACCGCCTTCAGCAAGATCTACATCTCATCTAAAGGCGGTCAGGCCTGTCAGATCCCTTGGGGATCCCTATGATCTAAGCTGCTTCTGGCGGCTCATCACCCTCCGTCCAATTATCGGCACTAGGACTCTCGACGTTTTTCTGACGATTGCCGACTGACGGCATGGAGCGCTGACGCCCAGCTTTGGCACCGAGCCAAGTCACAAACAGCACAAGCGCCGCCAATATCCCAATAACCTTCAGGAACACTAGCTTACCTCCCTGCTCTGGTGATCTGCTCTGCAAACCATCGATAAAGAACCAAGTACAAATAATTTAAACACAAAAAAACAGAAAAATAAAGGGGGCCAGCTCTGATGAGCCACGCCCCCAAAAACGAAGGAACAGATCCTAGCTGACTAGGAGGTCAGGAAGCCCCTGACCACGGCGACCACCACGGACAGAAACAGGGCAACCAACAAGGCGATGATGGATCGAGCAGCTCGACGCCGCTCCCTTTGTCGCTGCTCCTGGGCTGCGTCAACCATTTCGGATTCGTAGCGTTTCATCACTCTCTCCTTTACGGTTTCAGCCACCTTGAGTCCTCCTTGACCACGACTAGCGCACCCTCCAAAAAAGGTACCCTATAATATAAAACATTAAACAATTTTAGTCAACCAATACTATGTCTATATCACAACCCGCTAAAATCCAAGTCTACACTGGAGATGGCAAAGGCAAAACTACTGCTGCCCTAGGCCTTGCTATCCGCGCTGCAAGCCAAGGCTTCAAAGTCGGTATTATCTACTTTGATAAAGGTGGAGACTACTATGGGGAAAGAAAGCTCCTCAAAGAGCTAGAAAAATTCAATCTCCACTATCGTGCTTTTGGTATGCCTCGCATGACCGAAAATAAAGGTTTTCGATTCCCCAATATACCCGAGGATTTTGTCGAGGCTCAAAATGCCCTCGAACAAGCTCGACAATGGATGAGTCAAGATTTCAATCTACTAGTCCTCGATGAGATCAATACGACAGTCAAAACAGGCTTGCTAAAATTGGAAGATATAGTAAACTTGATGACACAAAGACCGGCTGATTTGGAGCTAGTGATGACTGGCCGCTACTGCCCACCAGAGATACTTGACCGGGCTGACCTAATCAGCGAAATGACCCAGGTTAAACACTATTTTTATCAAGGCCAAAAAGCTCGTAGAGGTATAGAATACTAAAAACTATGAAAAAAAATATACAATTTATTATCTTGGCCCTAGTAATCATCGGCGCTATCACTCTCTGGCAAAACTCCGTCTGGCAAGCCAAGAACAAAGCTCCCCAAGTAGTCAATCAAGAAATAGTTCAAGAAAATATTGTCACAGCACCCCTCAATGAGGAGCCTGTGCCGGCACAGATTGAAATAGCTGTCACTTTCTTTTTTTCTGAGACAGACACCCAAAATATCAGCTACTCTTTGGCGGAAAATAATACCAAAAGTTTATTCACCATCAGCCAAGAAATTGCTAAAGAAAAAAATTGGGATTGGCAATATCAGGATTATGGTGAGCTGGGCACTCTAGTGAGTAAAATAAACAACACTCAAAACGGACAAGATAATAAATACTGGCAATACTATATCGATGATAAGCAACCACAAATCAGTGCTGATAAATATATTCCTAAAAGTGGTGAAAAAATAGAATGGCGCTTTGCTGAGTCCAAATTTTAAAAAAAAATTATTATGAATAAAAGAAATATATATTTAATCATCGCCTTGAGCATCGTAGCAATTTTAAGTCGCTTAGTTTGGCATGTGCCAAATTTTTCTCCCCTCTCTAGTATTTTGATTTTCTCCGCTTTCTTAGCCCCAAATAAAAAGATGGCTATTTTGCCACTACTAGCACTACTGGCTTCTGATTTAATTCTTGGTTTTTATCACTGGAGCGTGATGTTGGCTGTCTACCTGGCTACAGCTCTAAATATAATCGTAGGTTATGCTTTAAAGAAAAATCCTCGCTCTCTCAATGTCATTTCAGCTGGTATATTTTCAAGTATTAGTTTTTTCCTGATCACCAATCTAGCCGTCTGGATGACTAGCGATTGGTATGCCAAAGATTTTAACAGCTTGATGTATTGCTTTACCCTAGCTTTACCATTTTTCAAAAGCACTCTTGCTAGCAATATCCTCTACTCAAGCTTATTATTCTCGGTCTATAGTCTAGTTACTAGTAAAATACTGGAGAAAAAAGTTAGTCTAAATTAAAAATATTATTTTAAAAAACACTCAAGGTTATTTGAGTGTTTTTGTTTTATAAATAAAAAAGGGCCCGCCGTATTGTAACAGCAGGCCCATACTAACAGCCTATCTCGATGCTTCGAGAGAGCTAGTGACGGTAATCCAGATTATCGAAATCCGCCAGAGACGGCCAGTGCCTGATCCGATCAACCAGCTCCTCGGTGAAAGGATTGCGACTGATGTCCGCAATCTTCAGAACCTGAGAATACTCAGTGATCTCACCGAGCCAGTAGGCGGCGACCGTTACAATCGCCTCGCACACCAACTCAGGCGGACCAGAGAAGCTGAAGATCAGCTGATCAGCGATGATGGCGCCGCCCCAGCGACCATTGTCCGGATCGCGCGACTGCCACGATGACAGATGCTTGTGCCAGAGGCCCTGCAGACGCTCGGCCTTCTCTTGCGACAAAATCAGGTATTGTTCAGGATCATCAACGAAGACCCCGACCCTCGAGCACAGGGCGAATCCAGGCTCGCCCCTGACCAAGACGGTCAGGTAGCCAGCATACATCTCTGGCTTCGGGTTACCACGAAGCTCGATAGATTTCTCCGCCAGTTTTTCCACGATCCAGAGGATCGCGCTGTTCCGCAAAGTACTCATAGCCCAACCTTTCTGTTAGCAAACACCACGGTTGACTAGGGACCGCATAATATATCATATATATACGTATTTGTCAATGCAAAAAGCACCCTCTCAAGGTGCTTAAAAATCCAAAAATACTCCTATTTTTTTAATTTTATAATAAACACTCCTTGCCCACCCTGAGTAAACTTACCTTCACTAAAACTCTGAACATCTGGATGATTGGCCAAAAAATCCGCAATCACCGGTTTAACTACTGGACCATTTTTGGAGTGCAGTCCTACACCAGTGATAATACTCACTAGTCTATAGCCACTAGCTAAACAATCACCAATAAATTCATCTGCCAAATCCAAAATCTGAGCATGAGTCAAAATTCCTAAGCCATGAAAATCAAATTCAGCTTGCGCTGTTTGTAGATGTTTATATTTGTTAGCCATGATTTTATGATAGCATGAATTTAAACAAAGTATAAATAAAAATAAAATTAACATTATACCTGGCTAATACTTTTTTATTTTATACTAAAATATGGTATAATATATCTAAGTAAGAAACTAAAAAAGAAAAATAAAAAACAATCTCATGGCTATCAACATTAATAATTTATTTAAGCTAGCAACTAAAAATAAAGCTTCCGATTTACATATCATAGTCGGTAAGCCCCCAATCTTGAGAGTAGACGGAGAATTGAAAATAATTCCTGATGTTGAAATAGTCACTCGCGAGCT
>JAUPVE010000012.1 GCA_030917205.1 Patescibacteria group bacterium
TATATGATTAGTTTTTTTTGTCCCTTTAGTAAAATAAAAAAATTGATGGCTAGTACCTGGTGTATCTAGCTGCTTGACCAAGCGACTAGAATTGGTTTGCCACAAAAGATTAGCTTGCTCAGCCTTGATATTGTTTGCATAGCGCAAAGCCACAGCCAAAGAAGCCTGAGAATCAACTTCTAAATTCCAAACTCCCACTTCATCCAAATTTTCAATCACCGCTCTACTTTTGTCGTCATGAAAATCAGCAACTTGGGCCGGCACATAATGAGAAAAATCTACACTAGCTAAAACTAAAGTATTACTATCACTATTATTTTTAATGTTGTCAGCTAATTTTTTAGCTTCATCGGCAGTGGTAGCGCTTTTTAAAATCACAGACACCAATTTTGCCTCTGGCAAACTTTTTTTGATAAATGGCACCAAACCAGAGATAGCATGTTCGCCAGCAAAAGGTTCTTCATCTATCTGAGCACCTTTTTGTTTGGCTAGATTTTCGGCCAGATCAGTATCCGGTAAAATATCACCATAGGGTGTCTGCCACTGAGCAGCTGAAATACTGATTTTATTAGCACCTTGCTCAAAGTGATTGGGTCCAACTAAAACTACTGTTTTAATATCTTGTTTTTTCAAGCCCTCAAAAAAAGTAGCTATCTTGCCTTTGACTATCAAATGATGAGGTAGGATACCCACGCGCACTTTTTCACTATAGCTAAAATCTTGAGCAGACTGCTGATAAGCTTCATCATAAAAATCAGCTCCGGTATAATACGACTGGTGTTCGACAAATTTATCAACTGACTTGGAAGCAGCTGAATTAGGGCTAATTGGTTGATCAATTTCTTTACTTAAAAGAGAAAAACTAAACACCGCTTGCACAGCTAAAGCAAGCAATAAAACTAAAATCAGGCCTACTAAAAAATTTTGTTTATTTGCACCCATTTATTATTTTTGCAATTCTCCGCCCCACTCGACTACTGTAAAGCCAGTGCGCTTCGGTGTGCTTAATTTTTGTTCTTTAACTTGTATAGGTTTTTCTAAAGCTTTGAAATCCATAAAAACACGGATCACAGTATCTGGTATTGGTGAGACAGTCAACGGAGCCATCTTATCAAACTCAGCTTGTGACACAAAAGTGACAAAATAGTAGGGATCGCTCTGCATGCGTGGTAGCCAAAATTCCATAAAATCATTAATTTCTTTTTCATTCAAACCCTGAATAGCCAACTTCTCACGTAAAAATTTATTCACATCATTTTTCGCCACCACAAAACCCTCATTGGACATAGCATAATTCAAACTATAGCCTTCCCAGAATAAATATGGATAATTTTTCTTGTCTTGATAATTATACAAATTACCATTTGGCTCGGCTTTGACTTGCCAGCCATTGCCATAGGCTGGTTCAGTTTTGGTGAAACCACCCGTCGGGCTGACCTTCACTGAGATATCACTTGTTTTGGTTGGGTAAAGATAAATGACTGGCTTACCCATTTCAGCCATTGGCGCATAATCAAAATTTCGCATAACAACAAAGTAACCTAAAGGATCACGCCAAAAAATTAATGGTTTAGTATTTAGAAAATTAGCAAAGGATATTTTTGTGATATTCTCCCCTGGGTAATATTCATCATATATTGATTGTAAAATAGATTTTTGATCATTAATATTACGCTTAGTACCACTATCTTTTAACACATAAATATCCTCACCGTTATTTGTTTTACCAATCACCTTAAGCTCGGAAACGTCCTTTATATAAGAAGCAGTGACCACACAAGTGCCACCAGAACTCATCATATATGCTGATTCGATATAATATTCATCGGTATTTTTTTTACCATCAAGCCAGGTAATATCCAAAATATAAGGCGTACGATAATCAGGTTCATTTATAGTCAAATCGTTTCCACTTAAAAATGGTAAACTAAAATAATATTTTCTAGCAGCACCATCTGGTTTATTACTTATATAGCAACCATAATTATCTTTATAAATAGTAAATTCATTTTCAGTTATGACAGGTTTTAAATCAGCAGGAGTTGATAAATTAGACGACAATCTATATGGTTTTTCATTAATTAAAATAAAGTTATATTTATCATTAATCTTTACAAGCTTAGGTATATTTAAATTTTTAATAACAACATTACTCTTTTCATCAAACAGAAAATCTATACCAGAGTAAAACTCATCTGAATAGTTTTGTAGCAAAATTATTCTATCATTTACTTTCATTGTATAAAATAATGGCAAGCCCATCTCTTGTAACTCCACAATATACACCTTAGCCCCATCGTAGCTACCTCCGCTAACATTACCGACATAATATGGAATAATTAAACTAAATAATTCTTTAACATTTTGAAAATAAACACCATCTGTACTTAATTGACTTAATCTAGTCTCTAGTTTACTAGCATCAAAAACATCCTCATTATTTACCTTTGCCGCAGAACCCTGCCAGTTTATATTGATCTCAAATTCTGACAAACTTTCTGTGCTAGTAGCTGTATCAACATTTATATTTTCATTGGTGATTACTGGATTATTATTCAACTCTTGTACTTTAGCTGGTTTTTTTAATAAAAAATACAAGGTCGCTCCATTACCCAACAATAAAATAACTACTAAAATAATCAAAATTAAATTAGTAGAACTTTTTCCAGTTGTTTGTCCCGGCTCTACTGGCATTGGTGTCATGTCCATAAAATTTTTATAGTTTAGCTTATTTATAATGATAAATTTTCTTTTATTATAACATAAAAGCCCGTCTTTCTACAAAAACAAAAAGACACCCCTCTTTAGCGCGGTGCCTGATTGACAGTATTATCATCTAGTAACATTTCCCTATACTGTTGATTGGCTGTGATAGCTGGCTTGATAGTAGAAACTACTGAGTCTAAACTTTTGTTATAATAATCCATCACCAAAAAATGTCCGGCAATGGCTAAAGCAATAATAATGATTGCGAGTTTTTGATTCATCTATTTATCGATAAAAACCGCTAGTTATTGACCTAAGAAGATTAATTAGTACATTAACAACAGACCTGACTTTTTGATCAGTATCACTTGCAGGCCTAATGGGGTTGGATTCTTGATATGCATTTGAAGAAAGAACTCTACCAATAGAACCAATCAAGTCATATTTTTTACTCTCACTATGAAGTTCTAAATAATCCCTAATCATTTTATCAAATTCTGGATCATCTATCTTTTTTGGATTAGAAATCATTGCTTTTCTTTTTTTCTGAAAATCTACAAACTCCCCTCTATTAAACCAAAAACCATAACATTTTTTACATATTTCAACCTTTACATCCTGGGGGAAAAATTGATCTTGTAAAATAGTCAACTCACTTTTATCTCGAGGACAACTAAGTGGTTTATTAGAAATTAAAGATACTTCTTTGAGTATTTTATAATCAATTTCTTCAATTTTTTCTGCTTCACCATGACGAATAGCAAAAAGCTCACCATCATCAAACCAGATACCACCACAATTTAAACATTGATCAACGATAATGGGAGCACTGTCTTGATAGTGCCTTTTAGTCTCTACCAAGCGCATAGGCAACAAACAAGCTGGGCAAAAAATTTCTATCATCACATTAATTTAATTACAATAATTTTACTAACGATACCAGTTTTTGTAAATAGCTAGCCCATTTGTTCGCGCCACAAGGCAGCGTACAAGCCAGACTTTTTCAAAAGCTCAGCATGATTACCACTTTCTACTAAACTACCTTTTTCTAAGACAAATATTTTATCAGCGTGTAAAACTGTCGATAAACGATGAGCAATAATCACTGTAATCAAATCTGGCCTGAGCTTAGCTATACTTTTGATAGTTTCGGTGATTTCTTTTTCAGTCAAGGAGTCTAGACTACTAGTTGCTTCATCAAAGATTATAATATCAGGTTGACGCAACAAAGCACGGGCAATAGCTAAACGCTGTCTTTCTCCGCCCGATAATTTCAAACCACCTTCGCCTATCTTGGTATCAAGACCCTTTTCGGCTCGACTCAAAATATTATCAGCCGCTGATTGATGTAAAACTTCTAGACACTCGGCATCTGATGCACCAGGTCTGACAAACAATAGATTTTCTCTGATAGTACCAGCAAAAAGCTGGGTCTCCTGAGCCACTAGTCCAATACGCTGACGAAAATTATCAAAATCAATCTGCGTGCTAAGATGATTATTGAATCTTAGCTCACCACTAGCAGGCTGATACAAGCCAACAATCAATTTTATCAAAGTAGTCTTACCAGAGCCTGATGGCCCAACAAAAGCCACATTTTCTCCAGACTTGATGACAGCGCTGAGACTTTTGATAGTTTCAAATTCAGCACTATTATATTTAAATCCTACTTTATAAAAACTTATTTCTTTCAAGCTCTGTAAAACTATAGCATTGGCTGGCTTCTGCTCTGGTTTTTGTTTCAAAATCTCATCCAGGCGACTCATACTAGCTGAAGTTTCTTGATATTTAGCTACTACCTGCCCAAATTGAGCCAGTGGTGTGAAGATGAAAAAAGAATAGATAAACAAGGTAAAGAATTGGCCCAAGGAAATATTTTGGGTAAAAATCAAGTACATCATGGCACTAATCAAGGTAGCCCGCATAGTATTAAATAAAGTTCCTTGCCAAAAATTAAAAGTCCGAATAATCCGCACTTTATTTAATTCCAAAACTAAAATATCCTCGTTTACTTTATTTAAACGACTAATTTCTTGCTGATCAAGACCAAGTGATTTTACTAGCTGAACATTGCGTAAAGTCTCAGTAGTTGACCCGGCTAATTCAGCTTGTTGGGTAATAATCAATTTTTGAGCTTGCCTAATTTTTTTACTCAAAAAATATGCACTAAAACCTAAAATTGGTAAAAGTAAAAAATAAATTAATCCAATCAACCAATGTACTACAAAGGCATAGACCAAAACAAAAATAATGCCAATCAATGACACAAATACCATATTGATCAATTGAATTATCAACTCTTGTGAATCATCGCGGGCTTTTTGCAATTTTTGTAATAATTCTCCTGAACGCTGATCTTCAAAATTTATATATGGTAAAGAAAAAGAGTGTTTGACGCTATCCGCATACAGCGCAGTACCGACTCTTTGAGCAATCACATTGACATAATATTCCTGAAAATTCTTAGCGATACGAGACACCAAGGCTACTCCCATATAAGCCAACAACAGCCAGCCAATGCCGACTAGAAATTGATTTTGAGTCAAAGTGTCAAACTTGGAGGCATAGTTGTCAATCATCAAACGAAATACTTGCGGATCAAGTAAAGAAAACAACTGATTGACACTAGCAAAAAGTAAAGAATAAACTAAATACTTTTTATGTGTTAATAAATAATTCCACAATAATTTCATAAAATTTAATTTACTTCGTAGCCCTCGGCTTTGATTATTTTTTTTATTTCGGCTAAATCTATTTTTTGCTCATCAAACTTGAGTTTGACCTCTTGCTTAGCAAAGCTAGTTCTAGCTTCTTCTACACCTGCATCTTCCAGAGCGCCATCGATATTCATAGCGCAAGCAGTACAGTGCATACCAATTATTTTTAAAGTTATTTCTTGCGTCATAATCTTATTTTACTACATTAAATACTCCCCGATACATACCCATACTACAGGTAAAAGCAATTTTTTCCAAATCTTCGGGAGCCGTAAATTTAATAATTTTTTCAGTGCCTGGTTCAACTATTTCTTCAATACCAAATTTTGGGATAGTAAAAGCCTGGGCACAAGAATAGGCATTTTCATTTTTGATAGTCAAGGTGATTTCTTCGCCAGCCTTGATATCTAAATTGTTAGGATAGTAGCCATTATTAGTGATCATAATAGTAATCTCTTTTTGAGATGGCTGACTAACATTGGAAACATTTTTTTTGTCTGGCAACCAAGTAGCTCCACTCAAAGATATGGCACCAACAATAGAATATAAGGCTAACAAAATAATAGCGATACTAGCGAGGCGATAAAAATTTTTCTGCCACTTGGCACTCAAACTAGTAGCACTATAGCCCAGAATAAAAAATAATGGCATAGTACCCAGAATAAAAGCCATCATGATCAAGCCACCACTAAAAGCTGAACCAGTAGAAATAGCCAAAGCCATCATGGCCTGAGTAGTACCACAAGGAATAAAGATAGTCATCAAGCCCAACAAAGCTGGCGTAAAAATATCAGCACTTTTGGATTGGTTACGCACCAGCTTGGTCAAAAATCGGGGTGGCTGGATGATAAAATAACGAAAAATCGGATGCACATCCAAAAGACTCAAAGCTGTGCCAATCATAAAAACGGCAATAAACACTTGTAAAAAAATGCGCATGGCCAAAGACAGAGTAAAAAATGAGCCCAACCAACCCAATAAAAATCCAAAAATAGTATAGGCAATTAATTTTGCTAGCAAAAAAGAAATAATAGGTAAAAGTTTATTAGCCTTGGCTCCATCTACTCCCTCTTTACGCTGAGCTATGGCTGTCGCCAGTAGTCCGCCCTGCACAGCTAAACAAGTGAGCCCACCTGTCAAAAGTCCAGTTAAAAATATAGTTAATAAATTCATAGTTTGTGTATATTATATTTTAATTTTTTTTAAACGCAAAGAGTTACTCACAACTGAGACACTACTGATAGCCATAGCCAGACCGGCAAAAATTGGATTTAGTATAATACCAAACCAAGGAAATAATAAGCCGGCAGCTATCGGTATACCAAGTACATTATAGATAAAAGCCCAAAATAAATTTTGCTTGACTGTCCGCATAGTAGCCCGAGACAATTTCACTGCTTGGCTTATTTTGTTGATATCACCATGTAGCAATGAAATACCAGCCGACTCAATAGCCACATCAGTACCAGTGGCCATAGCAATACCAACATCAGCCAAAGCCAGAGCCGGAGCATCATTGATCCCGTCTCCAACCATAGCAATCTTTTGACCTTCCGTTTGTAAACTTTTTATTTTTTCGGCTTTTTGCTGAGGCAAAACATCAGCCATCACTTGATCAATGCCCACTTGCTTTGCGATATATGTGGCAGCCAATTCATTATCCCCCGTCAACATGATTACTTTGATACCCAATTTATGCAAAGCCTGAACAGCCATTTTAGCATTATCTTTGATTGTGTCACTCAAAGCAACTACGCCAACTTTTACTTTATTGACCTCCAAAACAATGACTGTCTTGCCCTGATGCTGTAATTCTTTGATTTGTTTATTACTAGCATCTGATTTATCAGGTTTATGAATAAAAATTATTTTTTTAGATATTTCTGCTTCCAGACCAATACCTTCTAGGGCTTGGAAATTTTTTACTGCTAAAAATTCTATTTTCTTTTCTTGAGCTTTGTTGACAATAGCTTGAGCTAAAGGATGCTCAGATAATTTCTCAGCGCTAGCTAGATACTGCAAAATAATGTCTTCACTGTAGTCTGGGTGTATGCTAAAAATATCAGTCACGGCTGGCTGACCTTTGGTGATAGTGCCAGTCTTATCCAAAACAATAGTTTTGATCTTACTCAATTTCTCTAAACTTTCAGCATTGCGTATCAAGATACCGTACTGTGCCCCTTTACCCATCCCCACAATCATAGCTGTCGGCGTAGCCAAGCCCAAAGCACAGGGACAAGCAATCACTAGCACTCCCACAAAGGACAAAATCGCATAAGACAAAGCCACGCTAAAACCCAAAGCACTAGAGCCTAGCGCTAACCATAAAATAAAAGACAACAAGGCAATCACCAAAACAATCGGTACAAATACGGCTGAAATTTTATCAGCTAATTTTTGAATCGGCGCTTTTGAACCTTGAGCCTCTTCGACCATCTGGATAATCTGAGCCAACATAGTATTAGCACCAATTTGATTGACCTTGAATTGAAAACTACCTTGCTTATTAATAGTAGCGCCAATCACTCTATCACCAATCTTTTTATCTACTGGGATAGGCTCGCCAGTGATCATTGATTCATCAATGGCTGACTGACCTTCGATGATGACTCCATCTACTGGAATCTTGGCACCGGGTTTGACAATCACTATATCACCCAAAATAACTTCGCTAATAGCAATCTCTATCTCTTTATCATCACGCTTGACTAGAGCAGTCTTCGCTTGCAAGTTTAATAATTTTTCGATAGCTTCACCAGTTTTTAATTTTGATCTGGTTTCTAAATATTTACCCAAAATCACAAAACCAATCACGACAATAGTGACATCAAAATAAGTAAGCTCTGGTAAACCTAAGCTAGCTGTAAACTCTGGCAACAAAGTCACTAAAGAACTATAAATATAAGCTGCTAAAGTACCAATGCCAATCAAAGTATCCATATTGGCACTACCGGTTCTTAAAAAAATCAAAACGCCTTTTAAAAAAGGCTGGCCAGCCCAAAATAAAACAATACTAGCCAAAATAAATAAGACAACGTTTAACAGTGACATAGGTAGTGGCAGACTCGGTATAAAAGTAAAAAATTGTGCGGCAATATCCCACATCATTAATACAAACACTAACAAGGCCAAAGGTAAGACAAAATCTACTTTGGCTTTTTGTTTTGACAAATCTATATTTTCACCATGATCATGTTCTGAAGTAGCTGGCTTAGCCATGTGATGCTGATCATCTCGCTCAACTGCATCATGGAGAGTATAGCCATACTTAGACACCACTTCGTTCATTTTGACTAAATCAATCTGCCCTTCTTCATATTCTACCTGGGCTTTTTCCGTAGCAAAATTGACTGCTACATTTTTGATGCCAGCCTGTTTGCTCAAATTGCGACTAATAATATTAGCGCAGCTAGCACAATGCATGCCACTAATAGTATATTTTTGTTTAGTCATAAATTTATATTTGATACCACTGATTACGCCAAGTTTTGAGCATCTCTAGACCATTGTTTAAAAATGCTTCGACAGCATCAGCATTATTCAAAACTTCCGTCCGACTAGATTTCAGACGGACTTCTTTGGTCATCTCCACACCAGCTTGATGATGAGCAATCAAAGCATTTAAAAAACGTAAATCAAATTTATCATCACTGGCTCCCAATTTTACTGGATAGGGATCTCGTACCTGACGATTGTCTTTGTACCATTCAGCCTTCCAATCATATAGCTCCTTGATAGCCGCTGGTTCATCTTTTAAGATAGCGACGGCCAAATCTTTTATTTCCTGTCTTTGACCATATTTTTCCGCCTGCTCAGCCATCAGCATGGCCCCACGATGATGAGCAATCATGGCATTGGTGTAGCGCAAATCCAACCAACGATCAGCGGCCCCCAAATCCATACTATTTTGATCATACATCGCTAAACGATACTGTGGTGTCATATAATAACCCAAGCCCAAGCCGATTATAAAAGAGATTATAATCAAAGCTAGAGCAAAATATATAGAAATTTTTTGCATAAAATAAATTAATTAATTATTATTTGATAATTAAATTAAGACCAACGTTTGATTATATCCATAACCTCGGTAATTGCTGTGTTGGTTTTGCCATTTTTTATATCTCTGGCCGTACAAGTTTTCAGATGATTTTCCAAAATCAAGTGATCTGTCTGCTTGAGAGCGCGCTGAACAGCTTGGGACTGATGAATGACATCTAGGCAATAAGCGCCCTTAGAAACCATGTCTTCTACTTTTTGTAGCTGACCGATAGAGATTCGCAAACGGTGTAAAATTTTCTCGTGTGTATTTTTTGGTTTATACATAATTTTTTAATTCAAATCCATATCCCCCCCATGGGGATATAGTATCATGCGCTTTTGAAATAGTAAATAGTTAGCGAGAGTGCCGTTGATGATAGCGGATAAATATCAGCTTGATAAACTCTAGCAAGACAAACAAAATCACTGTAAACAATATGATCGCCTGCCAATGTGCCCAAGCTAGTGGCACTGTTTTTATAAATTTATTTAAAAATGGAACATAAACAGCTGCCAGCTGCATGATGATACCAATAATGACTGCAATATTTAAAATCTTATTTCTAAAAGGATTAGACTGAAAAATATTTTTTTCTAAATTTTTGATACTATAAACATAGAGTAAGGTGCTCAGGCCTAGAGAAGCAAAGGCAATAGTCCTGGCTAAGGCTAAATCTCCGGTGCTTTTCCAAAAATAATAATATAAGCCCAAAGAACAAGCGGTAGTCAAAATACTAATAATAAATATCAAAAATTTACCCTCAAAATCCAGTAAAGATTTACCTCGACTTTCGCGACGCTCCATGATACCTTCGTCCTCTGGCTCCTGAGTCAAAGCCAGGCTGGGTAGGCCATCGGTAATCAGGTTGATCCATAAAATATGGGTCGTCAAAATTGGCAATGGATAGCCGAGTAACATAGCGGTAGCAATAATAGTAATCTCAGCAAAGCTATCAGACAAAAGATATAAAATAACTTTTTTCAGATTAGCAAAAATCAAGCGACCCTCTTTTATAGCCATGACAATAGTTTTGAAATTATTATCTAATAAAATCAAATCCGACACTTCTTTGGCAATATCAGAGCCAGTGCTGACTGTCACACCGACATCGGCTGCTTTGAGTGCTGGCGCATCATTGACTCCATCACCAGTCATAGCGACTACCTCGCCACGCGCTTTCCAGGCATGAATAATACGCAATTTATCACTAGGAGTGACGCGGGCATATACCTTGATATCCTCTACTCTATCATTAAGCTGTTCGTCAGACATTTTGACTAGCTCCTCGCCAGTCACTACCTGATCACCAGCTGTCGCTAGCTTCAAACTTTCGGCAATATGAAAAGCGGTGAATTTACTATCACCTGTAATCATGACTGTTTTGATATCGGCTTTTTTGGTTTGTTCTAGAGTCTCTAACATCTCTGGTCTTATTGGATCAGCCAAACCCCACAAGCCAACCATGATCAAATCATTTAATTCTTTTTTGACACTAATATCCAAGGGATAGCCCTTTGGCACTAGACGGTAAGCGGCAGCCAGTACACGCAAACCACGCCTAGAAAGATGTTCTAATTTTTCTTGCCAAATTTTTTGGCTACGCTCATCTTGTTTGAAGATTTGACCGTTGTCAGAGTATTTGATGGTAGTCGGTATGATAATCTCTGGCGCGCCTTTGACATAGATGATGTCTTTTTCAGAGTTATAAGAATGACGTGTGACCATGAACTTGTACTGCGAATCAAAAGGTATTTCTTCTAATCTAGTTTTCTTTTCTTGTAAGTTATGACTGCCGTGAGTCAAAGCAAACATCAGAAGTGCTTTTTCGGTCGGCGTACCAAATATTTCCCAATGCTTATTAGGATCATCTGGATTTTGAACGACAGCGTCATTGCAAGCACTTGCAATATCGACTAACAAAGACATATCTTTGTCCCACTGGATTTCACGAATTTGCTGGGCCTGAAAATCAATATGTCTTTTGATGGTTAACAATTCTGTCACTCGCATCTCCCCTTCAGTCAGGGTA
>JAUPVE010000103.1 GCA_030917205.1 Patescibacteria group bacterium
AGTTGTTGGGTAAAGGCGATATGCTTTTTATGACCTCAGATGCCTCAAAATTAAAACGTATACAGGGTGCCTATGTCACCGATGAAGAAACAAATGATGTGGTGGCATTTTTGAAAGAACAAGGTGAACCACAATACAATCCTAAGGTGACCGAGCGACAGGGTGGCACTACAGTACTTGGTGGTGGCTATGACAATCAAGACGATAGTCTAGCTCAAGACGCCAAAGAGGTGGTTATCAAAGCTGGTAAAGCCTCAGCTACTCTGCTACAACGTCGTCTAAGGGTGGGCTATGCTCGAGCAGCCAGACTACTAGATATTCTTGAAGAAATGGGTGTAGTTGGACCTGCCGATGGCTCAAAGGCCCGCGATGTTTTGGTGAAGCAAGGTGATTTGGAAGAAAATTTTTCTTCGGCCCTTGATGAAGAAGAGGTCAAAGATGATCAAATTACTGATGACGACAAAGAAGAGGAAGACGAGCAGTATTTAGCTAGTCAGGATCACAAAAACTATTAAACCATGTCAAACTTTGAACGCAAAGAATTAAAAAGGACTCACACCATAGCTGATAAGCTAAAAAACCTCAGAATCAGTAAAGAAATTACTACTGATTTTTTAGCTAAAAAATTAAACATACCAGCTAAGTACATCGTCTGTTTGGAAAATGGACAACATGATATTTTGCCGGGAGATATTTATGTACGAGCTTGGTTAAAAAAAATTGCTAATTTTTATGAAGTAGATGCTAGTGGTTTATTGGTAGATTATCATCTAGAAAAAAATATTAATCATAAAATAAGCAGTGCTGTTAAGATTGAAAAAAAGAAATCGCTTAAAGAGTCGAAATTTTTAAGACCAAAATTCTTGCGCTGGTTGTTTATTGGAGCAATTGTACTGACACTTTTTATTTATTTGGTCTACGAGATAGTAAATATTATTGCCCCACCTTTTTTGAACATCATTCAGCCAAGTAATAATTTTAAAACCAAAGAAGCTAGTGTAGAAATTATCGGTCAGACCAAAGTTGAGGCTCAGCTGATGATAAACGGTGAATTAATAGTTTTGGATCAAGAGGGAAAATTCAAGAAAAACGTAAACTTGACAGTGGGCTTGAATACTTTGAAAATAAGTGCTAAAAATAAGCATAGTCGAACTCAATATGCGGAGTGGCTAATATTAAGAGAATCAGTAGAATAATTAATAGCAAACTTTCGCAGGCAGGTTTGCAGAAAGGGCTATTTATATATGACACAAGAGAAAAAAACAAAAGCTAATTTAAATCAGGCCACCAAAACAGCCATTGATCAAATACGTGAACGTTTTGGCGAGGGCGCTATCATGAGCCTAGGCGAAGCCAAGGCCATGAACGTAGAGGCTATCAGCACCGGTTGTTTGTCTTTAGATTTGGCTTTGGGGGTTGGGGGTGTACCAAAGGGTAGGATTATAGAAATATATGGACCAGAGGCTTCCGGCAAGACGACTCTAGCTCAACATATAGTATCCGAAGCCCAAAAATCAGGTATTGTAGCGGCTTTTGTTGACGCGGAGCATGCTTTGGATCCGGACTATGCCAAAAAGATTGGCGTCAACGTCAATGAATTGTTAATTTCTCAGCCAGATACTGGCGAGCAAGCCTTAGAAATTGTCGAGACTCTTGTTCGGTCTGGTGGAGTGGGAGTGGTGGTTATTGATTCAGTGGCGGCCCTAGTACCCAAAGCAGAAATTGAGGGAGAAATGGGCGATTCTCATATGGGTCTGCAAGCCAGACTGATGAGTCAAGCTTTGCGTAAACTAGCCGGTATTGTCAGTAAAAGTAATACCTTGGTCATTTTTATCAATCAAATAAGAATGAAAATTGGCGTCTTTTTTGGTAATCCAGAGACTACTACTGGTGGTAATGCTTTGAAATTTTATTCTTCAGTCAGAATAGAGGTCAGGCGCTCCGCTCAAATCAAGCAAGGTGAAAAAATCATTGGCAATCAAGTCAAAGCCAAGGTGGTAAAAAATAAAGTAGCCGCCCCATTTAAAGCTTGTACTTTTGATATCATGTACAATGAGGGTATCTCAGTGTCTGGGGACATGTTGGACATGGGCCTAGAATACAAGATTATCAATAAGAGTGGCAATTCTTATTCTTATGGTGAAATGAAACTGGGGGTTGGTCGTGAAAATGCCAAAAACTATCTTAAAGAAAATCCAGATTTAATGGCGGAAATGAAAAAAGAAGTTTGGAAGGTTCACAAGGCAGCTGAAATTGATAGCTAAAAAAAGGATTTTAGATCCCGCCCCGCATTCGCGGGGCGGGTTTGTTTTATTTGCCCCAACTTAGTATAATACAGGCATGTCAGCAATCAATAAAATATTTACCAATACTATTTGGCAACTGTTTATCAGATTTTTTGATATTATTATTGGGGTTGTTAATATCGGTATTATTGCCCGTGTTTTGGGGCAGGCTCAATTTGGTTTTTATACAACTATTTTTGTTTTTTTACAGACAGTGATGACCTTGGGTGACCTTGGTTTATACCTGACTCTTTTAAATGAGGTTTCAGCTACAAATGATAAACAAGAAGAGAAAAGAAGAATTAATAATATTTTTACTATCCGCTTGCTTTCCTCAGTTTTAATATTTGCTCTCGCGCCACTCTTAATCAAATTTTTCCCTTA
>JAUPVE010000104.1 GCA_030917205.1 Patescibacteria group bacterium
AGTTTTTATTTCTTTATTATTCTCCAAAATACACAAAAGCGCCTTACTTTCGGTAAAGAGGGGGCTGTGAAACAGGGCTAGACTTTGACTGGCGCTATCTGCTGCCGTAGCAATTCGTGTTTTCACTTATTTTTGATATTAGCTAGACCAGCATAGTAGCAAAAAAAGGCTTCTTTGACAAATTAGGACCCAGAACAAGTGGATGTTAAAATAATTCTTGGGGCTTTCTTTTTTTAAATCATTTGCTATAATATATGCCTTATAATTAGTGTAAATGAAAATAAGATGCAGAAATTAAAATCTTTTATCTTGTTTCTTCTAGAAATTGCTATTTTATCAGCAGTTTTGTTTTTTTTAAGGGACAAGTTATTACATAGCCATGGTCATGAGGTCAAAGAATACATGACCATGTTAGTCGATATTGCCTTTTTGGCTTTATTTGCCTCTTTTGGTGGGCGCTTAGCCAAGATGCTCAAAATCGCTCCTATGGCCGGCAAAATTATCATGGGTATAGTCGCTGGTCCAGCTTTATTGGGCGTCATAGATCCCTATGCTCATGGAGTGGAGTTAGCTCGCCTGGCTGGTGTTTTGTTTATTTTGTTTGAAGCTGGCTTGCATTTTGATATGGAGTTGCTGAAGAAAAATTTTGTCATCTCCACGACTATTGCTTTTGTTGGTGTGGTAATTCCTTTGGTTAGTTTTGCTTTACTTGGTCACTATGTAATTGGTTTGGAGTGGATACCTAGTATTTTCTTGGGCGGTATTTTTACTGCTACTTCAGTTGGTCTTTCAGTCGAAGCTTTGAAGCGGGCTGGTAAGCTAGAAACTAATATTGGTAATCAGATAGTCGGAGCAGCGGTCATTGATGATATTCTTGGTGTGATTGTTTTGACTATTTTAGCTAAGCTTTCGGCCACTGAGGCTTCCACTGGTGGCATGAATCCTTTTGTCTTATTGGCTATCAGTGTCGTAGGCTTTGCACTAGCTACTTATTTCTTGTGGCAGTGGGGAGTAGCCCACAAGATTGCTAGCTATTTGGGTAGAAATTATTCTGATAATAGTACTGGCATCTTTACTAGATTTTTCTTTGGTATGTTGATGATCGGTGGCTCTTTGGCTGCGGTCATTGGTCTGGAGCCAGTCTTGGGAGCTTTTGGCATGGGCGTGGTTTTGTCAAAAGTTGATAATGAGATCAAGCATCAGACTTGGGAAAAGATCGAAGGCTATATGCATATTTTTGTGGGCGCCTTTTTAGTCAGCATTGGTACTATGTTGCCCAA
The DNA here is from genome assembly GCA_030917205.1 of Patescibacteria group bacterium. GTDB lineage: Bacteria > Patescibacteriota > Patescibacteriia > UBA1558 > GWA2-36-10 > CALMZN01. The sequence goes on from JAUPVE010000104.1 coordinate 1,281, forward strand.
GGCAGCCGTGGTTGATTATAAAGTCTGGTTGTGGGCTATCTTGTTTACCGCTCTTGCTTTTGCCGGTAAATATCTGACCAAATATTTGATCAAAGATAAATACGAAGGCACTTTAGTTGGTATGGCTATGACCATCCGCGGAGAAGTAGGTTTGGTCTTTGTGGCTGTCGCCTTAGCCAACAAAGCTCTAGATGAGACTATGGCGGCGGCTGCACTTTTAGCGGTGATTTTGGTGACAGTGCTAGGCGCAATTTTATTTGAAAAAGCTGTGATGAAAAAGCAGCCTGATGAAGTCGTAGTTTAGTTTTTGGCTTTTTCATTTCTTGAAAAATGTATTATAATTAAAGCCTAATCATTAATTATATTAATTATGATGTTTGGATATTTTTTCATTATTTTGGGCATTTTTCTACTACTGAAGGCCCTCGGTATCATAGTAGGTGATTTTTGGGGATATTTTTGGGGCATCCTTTTCTTGGCCCTAGGTTTTGGCATGATCAACAAAAAAGGTGATCATACTTGTTGGGGTTGGTGCAATAACAAAAAAGATCACTCCAAGCATGAACACGAGCAGTAATGCTGAGTGTCAGGCAAACTAAAATAATAGAATATACTATAAGCAAATCTAAGTTTATTGGGTTTGCTTATTTTTTGGATAATCTAGATCAGGTAGCGACAATTTTAGAGAATATCAAAAAAGAATATCATGACTCTTCGCATGTAGTGTATGCCTATCGCGTAAAAGAAGATGGACAGATTAAAGAAAAGTTTTTTAATAGCCAAGAGCCTCATGGTTCAGCTGGCTTGCCCTTGCTTTATCTTTTACAAAAAAAAGAATTGATGAATTCGATGCTAGTAGTAGTGCGCTATTTTGGTGGTAAAAAATTAGGTGTCGGTGGCTTGGTGCGAGCCTATACTACTTGTGGGCAACTAGCCATCGAGGATAATATCAAAGAAATATAATGCCTACAGTCAGCAAAAAAATAAAACACCAAGGTCAAGAGTTGATTTTCAATATCAAGAGGCGAGCGAGGCTTAGGTATGTGCGCTTGTCTATCGATAGGACTGGTACTTTGACATTGACTGCCCCAAAATCTTATCCATTTTTTTTATTAAAATTGTTTATTACCAACAAGTGGTCTTGGATTATAGAAAAAACTGAGCAGAAAAAAAACAGTCAGAGTTTGTTGGCGATCAAACATACTAAAGTAGAAATAAATCACTATAAAAAGATTACTAAAAATTTAGTCTTAGAAAGACTAAAATTTTTTAATCAATTTTATAATCTGCATTATAAAAATATTTCAGTGCGTGATCAGAAAAGTCGTTGGGGCTCTTGCTCATCACGAGGTAATTTAAATTTTAATTATCGCTTATCTTTATTGCCT
>JAUPVE010000013.1 GCA_030917205.1 Patescibacteria group bacterium
TGCCAGAAGCCACCGCGTTCCATAGTTCTTTTTAATAATAAAAACAATATTTCTTTATTAACAATTTTGAAGACTATTATTTCAACTTGTTTTGTTCTTGGCTCCATATTGATTTCGCCTAACAGACAAGCGTATGAGAAGTTGCCCGTGAGTACTATGATAAAATTATAAAGTTAGCTTATTAATTAATGTTTTTAAGCTTTCATCTGATACCGGATAAGCCGCTGTTAAAAACTCTTCTTTTTTTACCCATTTAAATTCGCTGATATTTTCATTGGCTGGATTTTTAGTTAAATCTACATCATTAGAGTTTTTCATTGAACATAGAAAAGTAGTACAGACAACTTGATTGTTATCTAATTTTGTTCTAAAAAACCACCAAAGACCAATGATATTTTGTATTTCAATATCTAAATAAGTTTCTTCTTTTACTTCTCTTGTTAATGTATTATATGGATTTTCACCATATTCTACTTTTCCACCTGGCAAATCCCAAATTATAAAATCACCAATTACTTGTTTGATAACCAGAAATTTTTTTTCTTGGTTTGTAATGACTGCCTTAACAGCAGCTTTTACTTGACTCATTTTTATATTTTATAATTTTCTTATTTTTCGCGAATCAGACACACGTTGTTGCCTGCCTGCCGGCAGGCAGGGGCGCCGTAATAAAAATTTAAAATTTTTTAGTTGTTTTCTACACCAGTAATGTCCCCGTTAACATGAGTGGTTATTGTAAATGTTTTTGGTCTAGTACTGAAACGTTCTTTCCCGTATTTATCTCTATCCGCTAGTTTCATTCCTATGGTACCATCTATTTGATATTGAATGTCGCCATTCTCAAGCGGCATTGCTGTGACATGGTTAACTCCAAAAACCCCAAGATCATCGTGTTTTTTATACCCAACAGTTAACCTACCCAGCTCTGATTTTACTGTTTCTGGCAAAGCACCATATTCGATTTTATTTTGGCCCGTTGCACTTTCGGTCTGATTTTCCGGTTCCGTTTTTTTGTATAAGCCCTCGAAAGGATTCTTCATAGTTTTATGTTAGTTATTTAGATATATTCTTATATAGTTTTTTATTATGGCGCCTAACAGACGAGGATTGCCGAAGTTACGAAGTGAGTGGCGTGGTAAAATTGCGCGGAGCGCACCACGCAAACGAACGAGTAATTTGGATGAGCGAGCATACAGAATGTAAATAAAAAAACAGACGGATGTCTGCTAATCGTTCCCATATGTTAAATTGCCTAAAGGCAATTTAACATATGCTAGTGGATTTGTCAAAAATATATCAATTACCGCAATTGATATTACAAAAAAGGATTTAAGTTTTAATGATTTATTAGATATCATAAAAATACTTCTTGAATATATTTTATCACAAAAACCTAGTAAATTCAAGAATAAAATGATATTTTCTGTAGTTTTAATTAGCGAGCGAATCGGCAATCCTGTGATAGGTGATGCATCTCTCTCCTCTTATTTATTTTTATCAAAACCTTGCCAATGGTCTACTGGTAATTCATATGCCATTGCACCGGGAATTCCATAATTATCTCCTCGGTCTCTTTTATTTTTTTGAAAGCTATCGATTATTATTTTAACTTTGTTATAAATATCTTGGTGGCATTTTTTAAATTTTTTATTACTACCACATGCGCAGATATCATTGCGCCCCAATTTTTCATAGGGCTTAAAGATCATCCATGTGAATAATTTAAAAGCCTCCTTGTCTTCTTTATGAAAAAATACCTCCTTCTTTTTTATTGCGCCACAAAAGTACCCAGATGGATTACCACCAGCGTAGATTTGCGAGGGGTACTCCATTTCATACTCGTCTAAAACATCTTCAATGGCTTCTTTTTGACTACTAACACATTTTACATATGAATTATTGATTATCGTTTGGTTTATGTTTTTTACTTCTTCTGGCTTTAATTTAGTTATTGTATTTTCTTCTACGATAAAACTTTTATTACTATGCCAATATGTTATATAGTATTTTGAAGATATAGGAATCAGTATTAATGTTTCTTTCAATCCAATATGCCTATTACTAATATCGAAAAATTGGGTTTTAACATCTAATGAGGCAGTGGACATGAACTGATCGCTTAGTAGAAAATTGTTGTCACTTTCTATGATTGAAAAATTGTAACAATTCCGTATTGTTTTACTTAGTGCATTTATGTATACATGGTTTAATATTTTATTAGAAAGTAGAGGTATTTTTTCATCTTTATTTATACTTGAAAACTCTGTAAGTAGAGCACCGCTACGATAATAAAAAATTATAAAAATTGGTAGTAGATTTTCTACCACCTCTCTTATAGTATTTATGTTGATATTTCCTTTTTTTAATTCTTCAATTTGCCCTATAGTATCTTTAATAGCTTGGCCAATTTCTGAGTCAATTTTAGCAAAATAATTTTCTATTGTATTCTTTTTTAAAGTATCATGTTCATACACAAAAGTTTCACACATTGAATTCCCGGGGCTTGTTGGGTAAATTTTTTTTGAATGTAAGAGAACCTCAATTAATTTTTTATCAGAATTAACAAAATTCCCTAATAGAGTTTCTGGTATGTAGTGCTGTCTTTTAACTATATTTTTTTCTAGAATCATTTGTCAGTATTTTAAGAGAGGAGAGAGATGTTTCATCTATCAGACGAGCGTATGAGAAGTTGACCGTGATTAGCTATGATAAAATTATAACATCATAGCTACGAACGGGCAATTTGCGAAAAACAGCTCTTTTTAGAGCTGTTTTTCCTCATACGCGGTGTTGTGTGATATACATTTTTTCCGAAATATTTATTATGAAATATTTGTTCTTTCTACTCTTTTTTTGGCTTGATCCATTTCTTCTTCAGACATTCCACCCATGTTAGCTTTATTTTGCTCTATAACTTCTGGAAATTTGACTTCAGCCAATCTTTCGATTGCTCTAGCGGCAACAACAACTGCACTAGATATATTGTCTTCTAAATTTTCCGCTGTACCGGAAACAGCAGCAAGTTCTGCTAAATTATTTTTAGCATATCTGCTCATTAGATCATCCCAATTTTGAAGGGCAACTAATTGTTGTATAAGGTTAAGCGCCGTTAGTATGCCATCGTTGTGAATATTATCAGGAGAATCATATACTTTATCTTGGAGTTTTTTAATTTCTTCTCCTAATTGTCTGGTATCTATATTTGCCAGTACCTCTTTTAATGTTTCGACATCTTGCTGGTATTGGACTTCCGCCATATTTTGTGATGCCTCGTGCGGATTAAAATTTTCGAAATTCATACAGTTTTTAATTAATATTAATTACGATATTATTTTAGTATAGAAAGATTTAATTAACAATAGATTAAGAGGAAAAAATGTATTTCACACAACAGGCCAGCGTATGCGAAGTCGTGATTGAGCCTATGTGGTAAAATACGCGAAGCGACCACATAGGCGAAAGAACGATTTGGGTGAGCGGACGTTAAAAATAAAATTATTTGTTTAAAAATTCTTCTATAAGTTTAATATCTGCAAAATCTTTATCTCTACCTAGTTCACGCTTAAATTGTATCAATTCAGCTAATTTAATAAAAGGAAAACCTTTTATTATGTCAGCATTAGCTATTAATTGCTTAGTATCGCCTACATAATTACCAAACATTAGATTAGGCAATATATCAACATCATCTTTATGTAGCATAATTCTACTAGTCTCTAGACATTGTTTACAGGTACACGCTTTATAATCCTGTTTTTGTAATTCTTGATATAATTTAGGAGTTACTAAGATATCTAAATCTTTTGATTCTCTAATATTATGAGCAGTTATAGCTCCACCAACTACCACATACTCTCCTTGTGGTAAGTTTATTTCTTTTAGCTTTTTGAAGATGTCCATTATATAGAAAATAATTTTATTTAGTCCGCGAACCGCATGCGCGGTGTTGGGCGATGTATTGCGGAGTTTTAAATTTAAGAAAATACTCTTAGGGGGTGAGGGAAATTTGAAGTCTTTCCCTCTAGGATTTGGATAGCAATGAGCATTATTGTGGGCACCTATCTTCTATTTTGGCTAGTATGAGCAAAATAAACCAGCCTATTGCAATAAGATAGCAACCAAGATGCTCATTCATTAATACCACAATGAAAGATCCGAGTACACATGCCCATGCTACAGCTTTGGTGTACTTGAAGAGGCGTTTTGCTTTTAGATTCACGACTAATCCTCCTGAAAGTGTGAAGAACGACTCGCCCCCTAAGAGTATTTAACTTTAAATGAACCAATAAAAGATTTTGATACTTACTAATATCCTTGTCAATAATGAGCAATATTTCGCCTAACAGTGTATATGCGCACCTGTTGACATCATAGCCAAAATTAGCTAAAAAGTAAATAATAAGCATTAATCATAAACCAGTATGAAAAGCGGTTTACCGACGGCTCAAAAGCCTCAATTTTTAGCTAATAATCACCCTCTGGCGAGCTTGGCCCAGGAACTTATCATTAGGGGTCTGTCTAGGCGCACTATTCAGAGCTACCTATCTCACAATCAGCGATTTTTGGACTTTACTGGCAAATCAGCTAGGGCCGCAGGTAGTCAGGATGTTAAAAATTACCTATTGTATCTTAAGAGTCAAAATTATACCAACACCTCCCTCAATCAAGTGATTTCAGCCCTGAAGTTTTATTATGGGCAACTTCTGCGTCGGAAACTATTTTTTAGTATCCGCAGGCCAAAGAAAGAAAAATTTTTGCCTACAGTTTTGACTAAAGCAGAAATTATTAAAATAATTAATTGTGCGCATAATTTAAAACACAAGCTTTTATTATCTTTGCTTTATGGCTCAGGCCTCAGGGTGTCAGAGGTAGTTAAAATAAAAATTAATCATTTGGATTTGGTTTCCAAAAGTTTATTAGTCAAAGATGCTAAGGGTCAGAAAGATCGCCTTACCCTATTAAGCGGTATTAGTATCAAATTATTAAATGTTTATTTACCAAAACTGCCATCTGAGCAAAAATATTTATTTTCTGGACAGTCTGGTGAGTCGCAGCTTAGTCAGCGCAGTGCTCAAAAAATATTTGAGCATGCCCTAGAAGAATCTGGTGTCAAAAAAGATGCCACTTGTCACAGTTTGCGTCATAGTTTTGCTACGCACTTGCTAGAGGGTGGAGTAGATATCCGTCATATTCAAAAATTATTAGGCCATCAAAATATAAAGACTACTGAAATATATACTCACGTAGCTAGAAATTTTTTTAATAATATCAAAAGTCCCTTGGACTAAAAAAACTATTTAGTCTTGACATATTCTAAATAATATGCTATGATATTTTGTCGATAATTTCACGGTCACGATCACGGTCATAACCAGGGAGGCAGACGTGAAGTACGTATTCGTTCGTTTCGAGGAAGAATGTGAAGAAGGTCAATTCACTCCTTCGACCCTAATCCTGAGAGGTCAAGCAGCTAATAGCCCAGAAGATGCTATCGACTTCCTCGATGGCGGTGTGCCAGTCAGGATACTCGACTGGTACGAGGTTCCCGAGGTGTGGAAAAACCTCGTGGCCGATGGTCGGCTCAACGAGAGCTTCGTGGCCCTACTCGGGCTGGATGCCTTGGGTGAGACGCCTGTGGTCTCGGATCTACTGGCCAGTATTTTCGAGACCGGCTATCGAATGGCCCTTCGCAAGAAGGGCTAATGGCCAGCACAAGGGGGCTTTGTAGCCCGCCCGCCTAGTAGGTAAAACCAAACGGCGGGCTTTTTATTTTTTATATGATATAAAGTCAGTAATATTAAAAAAGAGCCTCACGGCTCTTTTTACTTATTGTTTGATTATCACACACTTATTATTTTGACAAGCTATTTTTGCACCACCGCAATCTAGTGGCACTTGGCAGCTGAGATCGCAGGCGATGGCTGCACAGTCAGGTGCGTATTTTTGATTCACTACGCTAGTCGGGTGACAGCAGGTGGCTAGAACACAGTCAGCATCAGTTTTACAGCTAGTGAGGTCGGCTGTATTTTGGGCTGAATTGATTTTTAGCTTAGCATAAGTTTCGTGATCAGTATCAATGATAGTCGTCTTGTAGCCAAAAGCTTCGGTCATATCTATGCCTTCTTTGACTTCGCCTTTCAAGCTGTGTTTGAGGGTCACACCTACTCCAGACCATAGGCATTGAGCACCATCAGGGCAAGGGGAGTTAAAAAAATTAGTGACTGTAATTTTGTAGCCAATATTTTGGACTACAGCTGATTCATTTTTGTGGAGAGTAAACTCAGCGCCCAGCTCGATAAATTGATCAGAGCCAGTGGCCACCCCATCATCTGTGTCTGTGCAGCTTGGTTTTTGGTAAACAGCGCAAGCTTTCTTGGTACAGCCAGCTACAGCGCCAGCTTCGCTACGAAAACAGTCATTACAACCATCATTGAATCTCAGGCAGTTAGCAGGGATGATGGTCTGCCAACTATTTTGGTCATATTCAGATTCAGCGGAATTATTGGTATTTACAACTTGATTAGTATTTTGGTTGTTATTTTGGGCCTGGTCTTTTTTCGGCATTAAAGTACAGGCAGACAGCACCAGACCAAGGGTGATTAGTATTAGTATATTAATTTTTTTCATATATTTTTATTTAATTTTGCTAAATTTTCTTTGACCCGATATTTTACTATTTTTTTGATTAAGACTAGAGGTAGTTTTTCATCTAGTGGAAATTGAACAGCACCTTTGGAGCTTTTATATTCTTTTAATTCTTTGGCAAAAGCTTTGATGCCACTAGGTGTCGGATAAAAGCCAATGTGATTTTTGTAGCCAGCAAAATGAACTAGATTGCCATGCAGATAAAAAGTCGGCATCTGATAGCTGATTTTTTCTTGAGCCTGAGGAGCAGATTTTTTTATTACCTGTCGCAACTCATTTAATTTTGCCTGAGTTTCTTTCGGAAATAATTTTATATATTGGCTTATTGTTTTAATTTCTTTTTTATTTAACACGGGATATTTTTTAGAAATTTATATTTTGTTTAAAAATTCCAAAATGACATGGTTATGGTCATCAGAAAATTTATTATAACTAAGATAATAGATATGCCGGATAATGTGGTGCCAATATTTTTATTTTTTTTAATATCATTGAGGCCCATGCCTAATAAAAATATTGACACTACATTTAAAATAAAGCTGAAATTGTAGGCATAGTTGTTTTCAATTTTATTAAATTGGTTATCTGCACCAACATTAAGACTCAATATTAATGTATATACGAGTGGGCAGGCAATAATAGATACAAAAACACCGCTTAAAGTCCATTTGCTAAAAGTCTTTTTTGTCTGCAAATCATTTTGCATATAATTTTTTTATTTTATCTTTCCAAATTTTCTTTTGCCAGCTTGGATGACATCGCCTGACTTGATATTGATATCCTTGTCCCAAGTGGCTACTTTTTCATGATTGAGCTTTAGACCACCGCCATCAATGAGGCGCTTGGCTTCACCCTTAGAAGTCACTAATTGCATCTGTAGTAGTAGCTCCACTGGACTAATAGTATTTTGGCTAATAGCAAATTCTGGCATGTCATCAGGATTTTCTTTTTTGGCGAAGATGTTGGTAAACTCTTGTTCAGCTTTCAAAGCTTCCTTCTCACCATGAAACATTTTAGTAACTTCCATAGCTAGTTTAGCTTTGGCATCTCGAGGATTTGGCAAAGCCATTATTTTTTTTATTTCTTCCAAACTAAGTAGCGTGCAGTTTACTAAAAGTATTTCTATCATCTCATCAGGCTGAGACATTACTTGGCCATACATATCTTTTGGGCTGGTATCCAAAAACACACCAGTGCCTTTGCTTTTACTCATCAGCTCACCAGTCTTAGGATTTTCCATCAGAGTTACAGCCACAACAAACTTGTCTTTATTTTTTAATTTTTTCATTAGTGTCCTACCAGCTAGGGCATTGAATATCTGGTCAGTACCACAAACTTCTACATCAACATCCATAGCGACTGAGTCATAGCCTTGCATTAGCGGGTAGAGGAATTCGTGCAAATGAATTGGTTTTTTTTCTTTGAGCCGTTTCTGAAACATATCGCGCTCAATTATTTGCTGGACAGTAAAATTGCTAGCTAGGTTGATTAAGTCTTCCATGCTTAATTTTGATAGCCAAGAGTGGTTGTACATTATTTTTACTGGATTTTTTTTGTCAGAAAAACCCATTAGTGGTTTGACTAATTTTTGCCATTGCTTGATATTAGCTATCACGTCTTTTCTTGATAGCTGTGGTCGTGATTTATTTTCTCCAGTAGGGTCACCAATTCTAGCAGTAAAGTCCCCAAATAGTATGATAACTTCATGGCCCAATTGTCTGAATTTTTCCATGAGCATGAAGTTTTTGGCGTGGCTTAGGTGAAGAGTTGGAGCGGTAGCATCAATACCGATATAAAGCCTTAGTTTTTGGCCACTTTTCAAACGGTCTACAAACTCTTTCTTGCTAGGCAAAACCTCGACAATAGTGCCTCTATCCATTAGTTCTTGAATTTTTTGCTGATCTGTATTAGTCTTACTCATACTTTATGGTGATATTTTAATGATTTTATGTTTAAATTATAGCGTATTTCTGTTATAATTCAAATACTATACACAACTATGCCCATACCCCAACTAAAATCAACTTTTCAACATAAAAAAATAGAGGCCAGCTCTAATTTTTTTGCTAAGGCTAGACTTGGCCAAAAAACTCCGCTGCCCAAGGGTCCAAAAAAAGGCTTTTTCAAGGGACTGTTCAAGAAATATTATCTGCATTTGATAGGCTTGATATTATTAGCTGGCATTGCCTTTATTGCTATGGTCGCTTGGTATTCTAGAGATTTGCCAGATGTAAATAAATTGATTGATCGTAGCTCACCTTTGAGCACCAAAATATATGACAACAAGGGCGAGACTTTGCTGTATGAAGTACATGGTCCTGAGCAAAGAACCTTGGTCACTATCAGTGAGCTACCAGACTACGTCAAGCAAGCTACTATCGCAGTCGAGGACAAAGATTTTTATAAACACAGCGGTATTTCTATCCGTGGTATCATCCGCGGACAGATCATACCTCGCCTCAGTGGTCAGAGAGCCCAAGGTGGATCGACTCTTACTCAGCAGTTTGTCAAAAATGCCATCTTGACTAATGAGCGACGTCTTTCTAGAAAATTTAAAGAATGGGTTTTGTCTTATCGCATTGAGCAGAAATTTTCCAAAGATGAAATTTTACAACTTTATCTCAATGAAATTCCTTATGGCGGATCAGCCTATGGTATAGAGGCAGCTGCTCGTTATTATTTTGATAAGCCAGCCAAGGAAATAACTTTAGCTGAAGCAGCAACTTTGGCCGCCCTACCACAATCACCGACCTATTTGTCTCCTTATGGCACCAACAAAGATAAACTCATCAATAGACAGCAGGTAGTTTTGAAATTGATGGTGGAGCAGGGTTATATTACTCAAGCGCAGGCTGATGAAGCTAAAAATCAAGAATTAAAATTCAAAAAACGAGCTGAGAATATGCGCGCTCCACATTTTGTGATGTACGTGAAACAGCTCTTGGAAGAAGAGTACGGCACCACTGTAGTAGAGCAGAGTGGCTGGAAAATCATCACCTCTCTAGACTGGGAGATGCAACAAGCTGCCGAAAAGGCTGTTACTGAAGTCGTGCCCAAGAACAAAGAAAAGTACGAAGCCGCCAACGCTGCTCTAGTAGCCATTGATGTGACCAGTGGTGATATTAAGGCCATGGTCGGATCAGCGGACTATTTTGATGATGAGATAGATGGTCAAGTCAATGTTGCCATCTCACCTAGACAGCCAGGCAGCTCTATCAAGCCAATAGTTTATTTAGCTTCGTTTATCAAGGGCTTGCGTCCAGACACTATTGTCTTTGACTTGGCGACCAAGTTTGGCGTCAAGGCCGATGGTAGTCCCTACATGCCGGGTAACTATGATGGCGGGTACAGAGGTCCTGTTTCTTTGCGCCAAGCTTTGGCTGGCTCGCTCAATATTCCAGCCGTCAAAGTCTTGTATTTGACTGGGGTCAAAACAGTGACCGATTTGGCTACACAACTTGGCTATACTACCCTGACCAATCCTGATCGCTATGGTTTGTCTTTGGTCTTGGGTGGAGCTGAGGTCAAGCTACTCGAGCACGTCAATGCTTATGCGGCTATTGCTCGCGAAGGTGTGGCTCAGGACTATCGTTCGATTTTAAAAATAGAAGATTCTAGCGGACAAGTAGTCAAAGAAAATAAAGAAAATAAAGGACGTCGAGTGGTTGATAAAAAATATACTAGATTGTTGTCTGATGTTATGTCAGACAATGCGGCTCGAGCCTTTGTCTTTGGTGAAGCTAACTTTTTGACTCTCGGCGATAGACCAGTGGCCGCCAAAACTGGTACGACCAATGATTATCATGATGCTTGGACTATGGGCTTTACGCCTGATTTGGCCGCTGGTGTCTGGGTGGGCAACAGTGACAACAAAGCTATGAAAGCGGGAGCTGATGGCTCAGTGATTGCTGCACCAATTTGGAACAAATTTATGCGCGAGGTCACAGCCAAGATGCCAGTCAAAGGGTTTGAAAAAGAAGTTTTGGAACCTTGTGACAAGGCTATGCTGTGCGGACAGATAGCCAAAGAGCAAATTGTAAAAATTGATAAAAGTACTGGTAAGTTAGCGACTGCCTATACACCATATGATCAGGTGGAAGAAAAAACTTATCGGGAAGTACATAATATTTTACACTATATAAATACCAATGATATTTTGGGCGCACCACTAGAAAATCCGGCCAATGATCCGCAGTATACTGCTTGGGAGGAGCCGATCAAAAAGTGGGCTGAGGAAAATGGCTATCAAGCCGAACCAATTCCCACTGAGTTTGATGATGTACATCGACCAGAGGATCAGCCCAGTATTAGTATATTGTCACCCAGTGAAAATCAAAACATTAACTCTACTAGTATCAATGTCTCTGTCCAAAGCAGTGCTCCGCGGGGAGTAAAAAAAGTAGAATACTTTTTGGACAATGATAAAGTCGGAGAAAATTTTAATGCACCATTTGGCACCACTATCAATCTCAATCCTTTTGTCAGTAATGGACAGCATCGTCTGCGAGCCATAGCTTCTGATGATATTGGTAATTATAAAGAGGCTCTTATCAATCTCAATATCCAGCTCGATCAATCTTTGAGAGCTTTCAATCTGCAGTGGCAAGATCCCCAAAACAATACCAATATAGCCACAGCGAGCCTGCCCTATACTTTGCGCTTGAGCCTGGACAAGCCAGAGAATGTCAAAAAAATTGACTTTTATTACAAGGGTCAAAGTGAAAATTCCCAGTG
>JAUPVE010000105.1 GCA_030917205.1 Patescibacteria group bacterium
TATTTTGCAAAATGTAAAAGATCAGTTACAGGCCTATGTAGATTCGCCAGATTTTAAAATGCAAACCAAAGTTGTGCAAGAGCAATTACGTAGTGGTTTAGAAAATATGAATATTGAAGATTTCCTAGTGGCTCTAGATAATCTGAAAAAATAAATTTTTAGTAAAAGGAAAAGGAGCTCTGTAGGGCAGGGCTCCTTTTTGATTGAGCTAGCAAGCTCATGATTTTTTGATCATGGCTCGCAAGTTTTTCATCTGAATCAGATGAATGCCAGGGTCTTCACCCTCCACCATCTGGATAACGATGGTGTCCGGGTAGTGTTCTGACATTGCAGCCTCGAGAAAAATGATATTCCGGTCGTAGTCCTCTCTTTCGGTAAAGGCTGCGTTGAGAGCAGCGATCAGACCGTCGTCGTCCAGATTGTTCGGGAAATTTTCAACGATTTCCCGCAAAATCTGGTCAGGCACTTTGTTCACTCTCGCCAAGGCTTTAGCCTCCTGGTCTAACTTGTGTTTCGGAGGGGGGTCTATTTTATATCATATTATTAGTATTTTGTCAATATAAGAAAAAGAGCCCCGTGGCGTCCTGCATGAGCAGTGACGTGGGGGCTCTTAGGTTCAGTCAATCGGCATGTTTGCCAATTGTTTGATGTCATCCAGGGTCAGAGAAATGATTTCCAGGCCGACCTTGTCGATCTTGATGTCAAACAGATCGGTGTTCGACTGGTAGACGATGTCAATTAGCGCGCTGTGCACGTTGCCATCCTTGTGCATCTGCAAAGCAGAGTCCAAGTCGGCAAAGGCCAAGAAGCGACTGTCGTGGTTGCTGATTCCAGCCATCTTGGCGACGGTGACCACCTCTACAATCATGTCGTCATCGAAGCCCTTGAGCCCCTGTCCAGAAGTAGACAGGCTGTTGAGTAAGTGCTTATTGAACACAGTCTTTTCCTCCTTGTGGCTAGCTAGCCAAACAGGTGATGAAACGATCGGCGGGAAACATTTATTTATAGTATATTATATATATTTTGTCAATGAAAGAGTCCCGCATAGCGGGACTCTTTTGGCTAAATCATTTTTTTGAACTTCTCAACCATGGGCACTGGATTGGGGTCAATATTGTATTTTTTGGCTAGATAGAAGGAGGTCCAATCAGCTAGTAGCATGTTGCTAAATATTTCTTGCCAGCGATTTTGACCACGTAGAGTGACTGATATTTGTCCTAGCTCTTCTTTTTTACCGCCCAGAGGGCGGTCGCCCTTTGGGCGATACAGACTCTTGATGACTTTGAATCTTTTGCTGATACCAGGATGATCATTTTTATCTTCTAGATAGATGATAGAAAAATTACTAGATAATTTTTTGGTTGATTCGTTGCGATCAAAGCCGGTCATCTCGTTATGATTAAGCTCCGGCATGACATTATAAAAAGCTGGTATTTTGGTGTTCTCATTGAACTTTATTTTCCAAGTAAAAGCCAAGGAAGTATTTTGACGGGAAGCGTAGATAATTGGCACGCGATTAAATAATTGTTCAGCCATTTTTTTGCCACTGGCTTGCTGGGCACTTGCTTTCAAAGATTTAGATAAGAGAAAACTTTCTTGGAGCATTTTATTTTCACCCATCGCCACTAGCAGTGTCCTGAGGTTGAGGCCGATGGCCTGGCGTGGCTGTATTTGCCAGTCAGGTATTTGGATATATGGTAGATTTTTTTCTTTAGCTATTTCTATGAGTTTACCACCAGTCGCAATGACCAGGACATTCAATTTATTTTTCAAAGCCAGCTGTAGACCACTGATGACTTCTTCGGTATTACCAGAGTAGGAGTTGGCAATGATTAAATATTTTTTTAATTTGCTGAGTGGCCAAGTAGGTAGGCCATAGTCTTGGTGTACATGGACATTCATCTCGGGCTTGATAGCGAGTAGTAGGTCGGCAGCCAAGTGTGATCCGCCCATGCCCAAGACTACAAAGTCTTGGGATTTTTTAAAGTATTTTTTATTTTCTATTTTTGCTTGATAAGCAAATTGTGCGGGAAATTTTTTAATAGCCTCTATCATAAGATTATATTTGTCATTCCGGACTTCCTGCCTGCCGTCAGGCAGGGATCCGGAATCTAGTTAGATTATTTCTTTTATATTTTTTATTATATGTTCTTGGGATAAGCCGTATTTTTTATACAGTTCATCTGGCTTACCCGACTCACCAAAAGTATCTTGAACGCCCATGATTTTCATCGGCACTGGGAAGTTTTCAGCCAGCATTTCAGCTACCGCACTACCCAAGCCTCCGTGCACTTGGTGATCCTCTAGGGTTAGTACTTTTTTAGTTTTTTTAGCTGAGGCTAAAATGGTTTTTTTATCTAATGGTTTGATAGTATGGCAGTTGATGACTTCAACACTGATATTTTCGCTAGCCAATTTTTTGGCTACCTCTAATGCCTCATAGACCATGGGACCACAAGCAATCAAGGTGATGTCTTGGCCCTTTCTTAGAACATTGGCTTGGCCAATTTTAAATGGACTTTTTTCAGTAGTAAATATTGGACTATTTTGTCTGGTGAGTCTCAAGTAAACAGGACCCTTGTGTTCTATGGTGGCAGCTAAAGCTTTTTTAGCTTCATTGTAATCAGCTGGTGCGATGACTACTAAGT
>JAUPVE010000014.1 GCA_030917205.1 Patescibacteria group bacterium
GCTTTTTGTCTGGTAAAAATCTTTGACTCAAAGTGACAGCGGCTTCGAGAGCATCATCAGAAATACTGACGTGGTGAAATTTTTCATAATTATTTTTCAAGCCCTTGAGAATGGCTAGAGTTTCTGCTTGGCTAGATTCATTGATGATAATGGATTGAAAGCGTCGCTCTAGAGCCCGATCAGTCTCGATGTGTTTTTTGTATTCTTCAAAAGTAGTCGCACCGATACAGCGCAAATGTCCGCGAGCTAAAGCAGGTTTTAATATATTAGCCGCATCCATGGAGCCAGCGGTGGCACCAGCACCCATGATAGTATGTAGCTCGTCAATGAAAATAATAATATTAGGATTATTTTTGACTTCATTGATGACTTGCTTGAGGCGATTCTCAAACTCACCTCTATACATAGTGCCAGCAATCAGCGCTGATAGATCGAGATTTAAAATAGTTTTATTGAGCAAGACATCAGGCACTTGGCCTTCCATGATTCTCTTGGCTAAGCCCTCGATGATAGCAGTTTTACCAACACCAGCATCACCCAAGAGTACCGGGTTATTTTTGGTGCGGCGAGCCAAGATTTCGATCAGACGATCGAGCTCTTTTTGACGGCCGATGACTGGATCAATATCTTTTTGTATTTCAGCTGAGGTTAGATTGATTGTATAGATATCAAGAGGATTAGGCTCAGCGCCATTTTCTTCAAAAATATTTTCTAGCTCTTTGACACTATTTTCTTCGGCACTGAGGTCGTTAAATTTATTATTACTTTTCAAAATCAGGTTCAAGTGTTGTTTGAGATTATGAGCGTTGATGTTGGCTTTTTGCAAAATACTAGCAATACTATCATCAGTGATATCAATAAAGCCATAAAGTAAATGTTCAGTACCAACATATTTGTGTTGGAATTTATAGGCCGTAATTACAGCTCGCTCGATCACTCTTTGGGCTGTGGCCGATGGCTGAGGTAGCTGACTGGGATTAGTAGAGCTGACTATTTCAAAATCAATTTGCTGATCAGGCTGATCAAAATTTATTTTGACTTTGTGTTTGATTAAAATATCAGAGCCTAGTGCGCCTTTGGTAGTAAAGAGTGAGCTGAGTAAATCCTCAGGTTGAATCTCTTCATTTTTTTTGGCCAAAGCTAAATTTTGCGCATTAATCAAAACACGTTTAAAGTGGTAGGTAAATTTATTCAAAATATTATCTGTTTGTTCTTTCATTTGTTTACATAGATCTTAAAGCAGTGATACGTGAAGCAGCTGGCGGATGAGTAGAAAAAAGATTAGCCATTTTTTCACTGCCAAATGGATTAGCGATATAAAGGTGGGCAGTAGCCTTATTGGCATGCTTCAAAGCCTGCTTTTGGCTGGATATTTTCTCTAGTGCTCTAGCTAAGCCCTCAGGGTAGCGAGTGAGGAGTGCACCAGATGCATCAGCTAAGTATTCTCTTTTGCGGGAGATAGCCAGCTGGATGAGCTTGGCAAAGAGGGGAGATAAGATGGCTAGCACTAAGCCTATGATCATAAAGACGGCGTTGTTGTTGCGATTATCACTATCTCTATTTCTCCAAAATAGACTGCGAGTCAGCCAGTCAGCCATGAGAGCGATGATGCCAACGCAGACAATCACTATCATCATCAGACGGATGTCGTAGTTTTTGACATGGGATAATTCGTGAGCAATCACGCCTTCCAATTCTTCATTTTCTAGGCCTTCGATGATGCCGGTAGTCAAGGCAATGGAGGCATGTTTGGGGTCCCTACCAGTAGCAAAGGCATTCATAGCCGAATCATTGATGATGTATACTTTGGGAGTAGGTAGGCCGGCGGTGATACTGAGATTTTCTACCATTCTATAGACATAGGCATTAGCTTCTTTATTGATGGGTTTGGCACCAGCAATGCCCAGGGCAATAGAGTCACCAGCAAAAAAGCTGATCAAGTTCATGACTGTAGCCAAGATGACAGCAAAAATGAGTGTAGTATATCCAGAGTTTTCACCAAAATATAGTGACCAAGCCCAGACAATACCTATAATAACTAGAAAAAATAAAAGCATTAATAAATAACTTTTTAGTTTATTGCTAGAAATTTGATTATACATATTTTTAGTTTTTTATTTATGATAATATAACATTATTGAGGCCTGTTGTCAATCATATAAAAGTATTTTTTTGTATAAAAAAACCGCCTTTATCGTCGTCATTCTGGAGGGAGCGGAGCGACCGATAGAATCTACGGATTTTAATAAAACTGTAGATTCTATCGCTTCGTCCTTCGGACTTCGCTCCAGAATGACAATGGAAAGGTGGTTTTTTAAAATTAAAATTTCACTTTGACGTTTTCTTTTTCTTCTTTGTTTTCTATTTCAAAGAAATCAAAAGCCACAAAGTGCATCAAGTTCGCAAAAAAATTGTTTGGGAAAACTTGAATCTTTGTGTTGAAGTCTCGGACTTGTCCGTTGTAGAAACGGCGAGAGGCCTGAATTTTATTTTCAGTATCAGAGATTTCATCTTGTAGCTGAGAAAAGTTTTGTGAAGCCTTGAGATCAGGATAGCTCTCAGCGACCGCAAATAAACTTTTTAATGACTCGGATAAAGCATTTTCTGCTTTAGCTTTTTCCACTGTCCCAGTTGCCTGCATGGCCATTGAGCGAGCCTCGGTCACTTTGGTAAAGACTCCAGCCTCGTGAGCCATGTAGCCCTTGACTGTCTCAATCAAGTTTGGGATCAAATCATAGCGTCTTTTGAGCTGGACATCGATGTCTGACCAAGCTTCTTTGACTCTATTTTTCAAAGTAATCAAGCTGTTATAGATACCGACACCCCAAGCTAGTAGGACGACTACTAGAACTAGGAGGATAATAGCGATAGTTGGCATAGTTTTTTATTAATAAATTAATTTGTAATGGATATTACTAGTCTTTATTGTATAAAATAAAAGACATTTTGGCAAATGGAGCTCAGGTTTTTTTGTTGATTCAGCTGACTTATATCATGTGGATGGAAATCTAGTATTGCCTTTCTAAATATGTTATAATAAAAGCGGTAAAAAATAAAAATTATAATAATATGCAAAATAAAAGACAGGTTTTTACCTGGCCGATTTCTTTACTAATTGTCGTAGTTTCTTTTTTGAGTGTTTTGGTGGTTTTACAACAAGTGCAAGCTGCTTGGGTAGAGCCAAATTATTTACCTGAAGCTACTAATCCCAATAGTTTTGTTTTTAATCCTTTGGCAGAAAATCTAGATCTTGGGTTACAACAAATAACAAAAACAACTCAGCCAACTTTTGTTATTAATCCTGGCGGTACAACCGGCCTCAGAGTTGGCGGTACCACTTTAGCTGGCAATTTTGATGGTAATGTAAACATTACTGGTGATTTGACAGTCAGCGGTGATATCAATGGGTCTGGAGGTGGTGGCGGCGGAGGAGCTAGTAGCGCTGACTGGGCTATTTTGAACGGAGCTCTATACTATACTACTACCACAGGTAATGGTAAGGTTGGCATTGGAACAAGTGCCCCTAATCGCTTATTGCATATCTATAAAGATAGCGGTGATAATGCTGAGCTGGATATTCAGAGCACCTCTGCTGCTGGTAGTCATTGGGGCATTTATCATGATGCTACTTCAAATGATTTGCGTTTCTGGAAGGGTGGTTTAGATATAGTGACTTTTGCTGATACCGGCGAGCTTAGTATAAATACTACACCTAGTGCTAGTAATCAATTGACAGTTAATGGCGCTTCTAAAAACGGCATTCGTAGTAGTGTGAACAGCAATAATACGGCTGCAGTTTATGGTTATAGTAGTTTTTATGGAGCCTATCCAAATAATAGTTATGCCATTAGAGCAGAAGCTAACGATACGTTTTTTACTGGCGGTACTGGTTTGTATGCAACGGGTAATTATGGAGTAAAAGCAGTAGGGTCACTTTATGGGCTATGGGCTAGTGCTACTAGTCAAAGCGGTGAGGCAATTTATGCTGAAGGCGTTTCTAATGGAAATGCACCATTACATATTAAAGCCAATGGAGCGGCCAATGGAGCAGCTTTATTTGAAGGTAATGTAACGGTCAGCGGAGGTACCTTGGGCGTTAGTGGTAATATTACTAGTAGTGGATTAATTAGAACATTGGGACCAAATAGTTATATATTTATAAATTCCGGTAATGGTGCGCCAACTTTATTATGTACAGATACCACGAATAGAGGGGCAACTTATCTAGATTATACAAATTTTCGTCTTTATGTTTGTACCGGTACTACAGGCTGGAAATCAACTCTTTTAAATTAAGTTTTTTAATATTTAATGAAAGTTAATTTTCATTATCATTTTTATA
Source organism: Patescibacteria group bacterium (assembly GCA_030917205.1). Classification (GTDB taxonomy): domain Bacteria; phylum Patescibacteriota; class Patescibacteriia; order UBA1558; family GWA2-36-10; genus CALMZN01. Next base: position 4,343 of record JAUPVE010000014.1, read on the forward strand.
GCCGCATTATTATTGCTTTACTGATTTTTGTTTGTGGCTTTTTTTTGTGGCAACAATCAGTTGATACACGTGCTTTAGTGGGTAATGTTTACAGAGATGATTCTGTAATCACTGGCTGGGCCTGGAATGATCAGATTGGCTGGATAGCCTTGAGCTGTGAAAATGATTTTGATGGTGATGGTGAGCCAGATGGTAATTATAATGGTTTTACTCGCACATGCACTAATCGTTGGGGTCTCACTATGGATGTCAATGAGGGTGATCCAGATGTAAAACATATCAGAGGTTGTGCTTGGGCTGGGAATATTGCAGATATGAGTTCTGATTACACTGCTCCGGGTTGGATTTGTTTTTCTGATCCTGGTGGTACAGACGCACCAGCTAATGGTGTTTTGATGAGTCAAGCTGGCGGGCAGGTGACTACTTGTTCGTGTGAGCCTATTGAAGGTACTTGTCCAGCTGGCAGTGCCGTCAACCGCAATAACCCTTGCTTAACGTATAATATGTGTACTGGTAATAATATCTGTAGCTCTGGATCGTGCTCTATCTCTGGAGGAACGTGTACTAATAATTTTGATTGCCAATTTGCTTGCGAAAGTTCTGCAAATGATTTTATAGCCAAAGGTGTTTGTTATGATTATGAAAATAATACTCCAGCACAACAGCTGATCTTAGAAAATCTACGGGGTGCTTTGCCGCCATTTACTACTGGTGATGCCTATATGCATTCTTGCTATATAAATAAGGATTGTTATGATCCAAGTGTTGACCCAAATAATGCTGGCCATCCTAAGGGCGAGTGCGTTTATCCGCAGTATGGTAGTAGTACTGGTGGCGGTGCTGGTAAGTGCATGGTTAGTCCTACTGTTGAGCAGTCGCCAAGCACTAGTTGTGTTTATGACTTTGATTGTGATATTGATAATGGTCGTTATTGTGCCTTGACTCTAAGCGCCTCTTTACCAAATGCTCCTACTAGCTGTACAGCCGCCTGTACCGGTGGCTATGAGCCTATCAATACGACCATTACTCAGTCTTTTTATACCAATGCTTTGACTATCAACCCTTCGCAAGCTGATGGTTTTGCTAGTATTCTCAAAATGGAATCAAGTGGTTATGCTGATGCCAATAAAATTGGTTTTCCGATAGGCGATCGAGTCGCAGATAGTTATTCTCCAGCTAATGACCGTACCTATGATATTGATAATCCTAATAATATTATCAACGATGATAATCCAATAAGAGGCTGTTTCAATTGTTATAGAGAAAAAACCTATCAGTGTGTATCAGGGGCCACTTGTAGTTGTGTTGATCAAAACGTAGATTCTTGTGAGGACACTGCCTGCGAGGCTAGCTCGGAGGGAGACAAAACTTGCTCGCTTTATGAGCTAGCACCGGCGGTTTGCGAAAACTGTCAGGAATATTTTTATTATACAGAAGCTCAAAATACTTGTAGTATTAGGACAGATATAAGCTGTGCTAATGTCGGTAGTGCTTGTGATAATAATTTTGGAACCTGCCTCGCTCATAGTGAGGGAGATTTAAAAAAAGTTTTAACAGGCTTTAATTGCACTGATTGTATTGTAGATGATTTTGCAAATTCTTGTACGCTTAATGCCGAAAATATAAATAGTAATCGTTGTCATGATTGTACGACTTATTTGGGTGGTATTAATTACGATTCTGACGTTTATCGTCTAGGTGGAGTGCTGTATGATAATCAGCACGGTCGCTCAAGTAATGGTGCTTTGTGTGGTTGGGGCTACAATGCCTATCAAGGTGCCACAGGCAGAGATGGTTTTGGTTGGTTCAATTTTTCTCCACGTATTTCTACTAGTACCAAGCCTTATTTTTCTGTCGAGCAGGGTAATATTTATTCTAAAGGCAGAATCACCACTCTTTATCAACCACCAATCAATAAGTACAATGCTTCCTACTTGATTGAGGCTGGAGGAGCTATCAGGAATTTTGTCAGTGGCGCTTCGAAGTCTACTTCCACCTCAGCTTTTAAAGGTGAGTTGCCAAACAGACCAATTATTGACTTTTTGTCCTTGAGTGCTGGTCAGTATAAAAATGCTCTTGGTAAGTTGGATTATACTGGTTTGATTACAGTGGTAGATACTAGTACAAATAAAAATAAATATGGCAGTATTATACACAATCTAACACAAGCTAATTTTGAGGCTGATGTAGATACTATATTTAATACTCCTTTTAATAATAATGTTTTTTATGTTGAAAGAGATAATAATGCTACATATGTACAGATTCAAGATACTGTAGCTGATTTGATGGTGAGGGCAGGTAATATCAATAGTCCTAGTGGAGCAGGTATTATTATAGTAAATGGTAGTTTGAAAATAGAAAAAAATATAACTTATGATTCAGTCACTAGCGTTACTAATTTGAGACAAATTCCTTCTTTAGTTTGGATTGTCAAAGGTGATGTTGAGATTGCACACAATGTTAGTGAGTTGGCCGGTACTTTTATTGTTTTGGGGAGGGATGGTCAACAAAATTGTTATACTTTAAATCCAAATGATCGCGCTCCCCAACATTGCGGTCAATTTTTATCCGTGCACTATGATACATCTCAAAATAATTATCCAAATCTTTCAAATGCCGGTTTTTTAAAAATCAAAGGCAATGTTTTGGCAAGAAAATTTGTTTTAGTCAGAACGGCAGTTGATCCAATTAGCGGAACACCAGCTGAACAGTTTATCAATGACGGTCGACTGCAAACTAATCCGCCACTAGGCTTGAAAGATATGAGTAGAGTTATACCCAGATTTTCTAGTTACTAGATTTGGTGAGCAAGTAAAAAATGTGTTATAATATAAAAGATATTATGCTAATCAAGAATATAATTGTTTTACAATACTATGGGTTTATTTTCTAACGCTACTAGTTATCTAGGAGTTGATATAGGGACATCTAGTATCAAGCTAGTAGAGCTTGAAAATTTCAAGGGTCAAGCCAAGCTCAAGACTTATGGCTATGCTGATGTACCAGTCAATATTTTGCGTGGCTCATCCGAAAAAAACAATCAAGCTATTGCTGATTATATCAACTTGATAGCCCATAAATCCAAAATGGAAACCAAGCAAGTAGTAGCAGCTTTGCCTACTTTTTCGGTTTTTAATTTTATCATCACTTTACCACCCATGCCCAAAAAAGACTTGCAGGCAGCCATCAAATGGGAGGCCAAGAAGTTTATCCCGGTGCCTATAGATGAGATGATTTTGGATCACAATATTTTGACTAAAAAGAAAAAACCTACTACCAATGCTAGTCCCACAGCTGGTATTGATTTGGTGAAGAATCAAAGTGCTGCCAAGAAAGATGATGATAAAAACTACCGCATTTTATTGACTGCCGCGCCAAAAAATTTGGTCGCTCGTTATGTTGATATTTTTAAAAAAGCCAAGCTTAATTTATTGAGTCTAGAAACCGAAGCTTTGGCCCTATCGCGCTCTTTGATTGGCAATGATCCTTCGACTATTATGGTCGTAGACATTGGTGCTAGCAATTCTGATATTTGTATCATTGAAGAGGGTGTGCCAGTTTTGAATCGCGGTATTGATACTGGCGGTGAGTCCATTACCAAGTCCATCATGAACAGCTTGAATATCAATCAAGAAAGAGCTGAACAGTTTAAGAGAGATTTTGGTCTTTCATCTGGTAATAGTCAAAATATACCAGAGGTGATAGAAAAATCACTGACCCCAGTGATCAATGAAATTAAATTTATTTTTGATAGCTATCAAAGGCTTGGTAACACGATGATTGATAAGATTGTTTTGACAGGCGGTAGTGCTTTTTTGCCAAATTTACCACAATATTTGAATAGCCTGTTGAACTTACCAGTAGTGATTGCCGATCCTTGGGATAGAGTGATTTACCCACTGGATTTGAAGCCAGTTTTACAAGAGATTGGTCCTCGTATGGCTGTGGCCATCGGCCTCAGTATGCGTGATATATAATTTTTAGCAATGGACGATAAAAAGATCAATTTATTACCAGATCATTTACGCTTTAAAGAAGATAAGGCTAAGCGTCCGACTTTAGGTTTTAATCCAGATTTCAAAAAACCTGGCAAAAAAGAAAAATCCCATGAGTACAAGCAGAGTGGTGGTCAAGTTTCTGTCTGGTCAAAAATTTTTCAACGTAAGCAAAAACCAACAAATACAGCGCCAGTAGCCCCACGAGCTTTTACTAGCAATATCAGCTATAATAATGAAGATAAAAATACCGTAGCTCCAAAAATTGCCCCTATCACTATGCACGTGCCAGACAAAATGGCAGTCAAGGTAGAGGAACATATCCAAGATTTTGTGCCAGCGCAAGCTAAAAATGCTAAACCAAAAGGTCCATCTTTTTGGTCAAAATTTGCTAAGAAGCCAAAAGCTACACCAGCTAAAACAACTAGCTCGGCCCTCACCAATGGTTTGAAGTATAATGGTAATGGCAATGCTAGTGCTAGCGATGCTATTCACCAGCCAGAAGGAAAACTAGATATCACAGTTTTTCAAGAATTAAATAAGCAAGCTGAGCAAACAGATTATCTAAAAGCTAAAAAAATTAGTGATCAGGTCAGTGCAGTGGTCAAAGCAGAAAAAGTAGTAGAGCCAGCACCAGTGACTAAAGCAGTGCCAGCCGTAGAGTTGGTACCGGCTAAAATAAAAGATTCTAAACCGCAAGGTCCGTCTTGGTGGTCAAAGTTTTTGGCATTATTTAAGCGTACACCAAAATCACCAATGATGAGCGCCTCGGCTTTGAGTAATGGTCTCAAATACAATGGCAACGGTGCTACTACTGAGACAAAAGCTCAGCCTGATCTAAAGACTTTTAGGGAGCTGAATAAACAAGCTGAAGAGACTTATAACTTTGATTTAACTAAAGTTAAAAAAGACAATCAAGTGTTAGAGGAACAAAAAAAAGACATAAGCTTTGATTTAAACAAAGCGATCAACGAGGAAATTAATTTGGTTCCACTAGAAGATATGGGAGCTAAACCAGAGTCAGCACCAGTAGAGGTGCCAAAAATTGATAATGGTTTTAGTATGCCTGAATACGCACCAAAAGCTAAACTAGAACCAGTGCCAATGTCTACAGAGATTAGCGTAGACAATCCTCACCCTCGGGTGACTGGTCCGCAGTTTCATATGCCAGAAGCTGGACAAAAAAATTCTTTGCTCAATGGCGGTGTTGATCTAGTGCCTATTGCTGCTCGTGTCAGGAGCTGGAAGCAAATTCTGACACTGTTTAGTTTTGCCCTGATTCTTTCCTTCGTCATACTGGGCTCTATCTATGGCTATGTGATGTTTGAAAAGCAAAGGATCATCACTGAGCAAAATAGACAGAAGGCTGAGATAGCCAAAATAGAAGCAAAAATTCTAGATTTTACAGCCTTGAATAAAGACATTAGTAATCTGGGTCAAGAGATAAAATTAGTGCAAGACGCACTAAACAGGCATGTTTATTGGACAAACTTTTTTGCTCTATTAGAAAAATATACTGTCTCAGATGTTTACTACTCAGGCTTGGCTGTCGGGACCAATGGTGGTTTGACACTCAGTGCCACTACCAAGAGTTATGACAGTGTAGCCAAACAGCTCAAAGTTTTGAACTCAGCTGAAGCTAAGGAGTTTGTACAAGCAGCGAGCATCATGAGTGCTAGCCGAGCCAAAGAGCAGGATGTTAGCTTTCAGATCATTATCACCCTGAACTCTGATTTATTTTATTGGTCAGGACAATAATATTATGGCAGATAAAAAAATACAATTTGAACAACCATCTGGTCTACTGATTTTTTTCAATCGTTTTTGGATTATAGTGACAGCTATTTTGATTGGAGCTTTACTTTTGGGTGGATATTATTTTGTCATTAAACCAAAAATGGATAGTAATGACCTCTTGCGTGATAATGCCCTGCAGGTCAGTACCGATAAGCGCAATAGTGAAGCATTACTTAAAAATTTAGAAAATTTGGAAACTACTTATAAGAATATAAAAAATAATCGTCAGGCTGATTTGGATCGTCTAAAAGAAATCGTACCCACCAATCCTCAAATAGCTGAGCTGTTTGTCTTGAGCGATCGCTTGGCTCAGCAGTATGGTTTGCAACTATTGGATATTAGTATCAGTGACGAACAAGCCAAAAAAGATTCTGCCCCTCAAGTAGCACCAGTGGCCGATGACTCAGATGAGTCTAGTCCAACGCCAACTTCAGCTACTACTGCACCAGCCCCCAAAGGTCCGATTTTGAAGACTTTGACAGTAAACTTCAAGGTAGTAGCTGTGACTCTCAGAGATGAGCTAGGCGCACCAATCAGTATTGCTAGCGACAAAACTAGCTATCAGTTATTCAAAGATTTTCTAGATGCCTTAGAAAGAAATTTACGCTTGACTGATATACAGACCGTTAATTTTTCTTCTTTGCAAGAAGACACAGCTAATCCAGTGCAATTTCAATTTGCAGTGCAGACATATTATCGATAAATTATGAGTAGTAAAAAAAGATTATCTTGGGAATTAGTAATTTTTGGCATCACTTTTGTGGCAGCCGCATTTTTTGTATATTTACAACAAAAAAATATTTCTATCACTGAAGTTTGGGATAGAGCGGTACTACAAATAAAGCCAGTCGACACGCAAAGAACTGAAGTAGTCAAGGAAAAAAGTATTACAGAAGAAAATTTGAATA
>JAUPVE010000015.1 GCA_030917205.1 Patescibacteria group bacterium
ATATTTTTGGCCATGACTGCTTCACCGCGTACTTCTATAACTTCTGGCAATTTGACCCCTGGCAAATTATTTAGCTGTAGAGGAATACTCTCGATAGTCCGCAGATTATTTGTCACTTCTTCACCGATCTGACCATCACCACGAGTAGCTCCTTGGACAAAAATATTTTTTTTATAAGTCAGCACTAAGGTCAAACCATCCAATTTTAATTCACAATAATAAGCTTTTATTTTTTCTTTTAATATTCTGACATTACGCTCCTCCCAATCTTTGATATCCTGAAAATCAAAAGCATCAACTAGTGATAAAATCTTAGTAGAGTGCTGAACTTTTTTGAACTTAGCCAAGGCCTGACCGCCGACTCGCTGACTCGGAGAATCAGCCCGCAACAAATCTGGCCACTCTTGTTCTAGTCGAGCTAATTCATTTTTCAAAGAGTCTAAAGCCGAGTCAGAAATTTCTTGACTATCCAAAACATGATAAAGATGGCGATGATGATTCACCTCCTTGATCAATTTATCTATTCTTGTCTTGGCCTCAGCTTTGGTCATAATTTTTTTAATCTTTGGTCAAATCCTCTTCAGAAAATATGACATAGCTAAAAATATCAGAGGCTGGTTGTAAGGCGGACATTTTGGCTTGCAAAAGATATTCCGAATTTTTATATTTACCTTTTACCTGAGTCAAAGTCTCAGAAAAGATACCACCGGACACAGAAAAATCAATCAAACTAACTACACCATCGAGTGGTCGAAAGGTAAACTTATAATATTCATTTGGAGAAATATTAGCAAAACTAAGTCCAGTGCAAGAATCAATACTTTCATCAAACTTACAATCACAAACATTGATTACTTTTTGTATTTTTGGATTACTAAAATTTGAACCAAAAGAATAGATAGTGGTTTCTAATCTATCAGAAGCATGATTGCCCTCAGCAGGATTAGCTGGAAAACAATTATTTATTTTCCAACGTATATTGGCATTCAAATATGAACTAGCAGACCAAGAGATTGAGCCTATCTCGCCCTGTGGATCCACAATACTCACGTGAGCTGGATTAGTATTACTGATATTTCTAGCCAAAAAATTTGGCGACGAAGTAGAAGTCAAAGAATAAACATAGGTAGCTCCATTAGCCAATGGCTCTGGTGCTGTTACTAACCCAGTATCAAGCTGGTCATAATACGTAATATTATTATTCGATAACTGATCTGTAGTAATATAATACAAAGCCCTCTCAATACCACTTTCAGCCGCATAATATGAATTCACCACATTGACTGTATTCAAAGAAACACGTACTTCACCGACAATTATTCTATTCATAAAAAGACCAGTCAGCATGGCAAGCGACAAAATCATGAGAGTCATAGCTAGAGCAAAGCCTGAATTATTTTTTTTGATTAGTTTAAACATAACTATCTTTTATATACACGCGAAGAAACAGTAGTTTGTAAATAATGATTCACCTGCTCGACAGTTTTAGTACTACTATATTTAACTGCCATTTTAATAGTCACTCTGGGCTGCTGATTGAAACTATCATTGATATAAGGATTCCCATCTGGAGAAAGAAAAAAAGCAAAACTTGTCACATCTACTTTATTATAATCTGCTGACAAGACGGTAGCTGGTTGCTGAGCATTGGCAATAGCACAATCAGAATACTGACCATCATCATCCTCTGTACAATCAATTGGTACATACAAAAGCTCACTACCACTATAGACAAAAGCCGCTGTTTCACCATTTTCTCTGGCAAATAATAAACACTGGCTGTAATCTTCTGGTAAATTTTGACAGCGCTCATCTCTATCAGAGCTAAAAGTAATTATTTCATTGTTCTTTACTTCACGACTGATAATTTCCAAAGCGTACTGGGCATTATTTAAGAGCTCTTGCGAAACCTTGGTTCTTTTTTGATTATTAGCAAAAGTACTAAACAGAGAAGAGGCTAGCGTCGCTACCACAGCAAAAATAGAGATAGCAATCAACATCTCTACTAGAGTAAAGCCAGTTTTATTATTTATTCTCATCATTGTCGCCAATTATAAATATTTTCGACTGCGTCAATAGTATTGGTCTTGGTGCCATAAGTATAGCGTACACGAGAAGTTACCTGAAAACCAATTTTGACTATATTCGCTAAGACTGGGCAATCTAAACTAAGCTCGACAGTTTCTATAGGCACAAGTAGATCAGTTTTATCCAGACAAATAGCCCGTAAATTTATAGCCCGACTAAAAGTTGTGGGCTGACCAATTTGGTGCCCATAATAACCCCCGCTCAAAAGTAAGGTTGCTTGGCTATTTCCTATAGCGCTATTTAAATCAGCTGGAGCAGGTGTGCTAAAAGGCATTAAGCCAGTGAAATAATCCACCCGAAAATTACTATCATCAAAACCATGGTCCCATTCATAAATATCAATCTCGAAAGTATTTGAATCACTATCTACATTGGCTTCACGGGCAAGCCAATTACTATCACGTATATTACGAACAAGCTCCAAACCTTCACGAGCCAAATTAGCAGCAATGACACGCTGACTATTTTCTTTGGCTGTATTCAGGTTATTCAAAGACAGAGAAAAAGCGCCCATGATACCAATCATAAAAACAGATATAGCAATAAGCAATTCAATCAAAGTAAACCCAGTTAGAAAAATATTTGAATTTTTCTTTTGCAAATAAAATATTTTTTTATTAATTCTACCTACTTTTACTACAAAAAAATTATTAATTAATTTTTCTAACTGGGTAAAACCATTTAGAAAAACAAACGAAATAATTTTTCTAATACTACATAATTGCTTACTAAGTATGTTCATTATAATTTAAAAATATTTTAGATAAAAACTCATCTAGCTTAACTACCTTCTTCGACTGGGCATATTTTTTCCTCCACCAAACAAAGGCCACTAAACCATTGACAATCCATACAATTTCCAAAAACTACAGCGCAACAATCTATAGTATTACCATCCATATCTTTACAGACAGCCCCAGTATTAGCTGGATCATTACATTGAAAGCACCAATCATGATGAGGAACATTGCTGCACCGATTAGCATAATATCTCACATCAGCACTCGTATTGAGTTCACAAACTTCCGTACCACCAATAAAACCATCGCCACAACTATTTAGCTCACACTTCTTGGGATGAGTAGTGGGAAAACAATTTGCATTCACAACTCCATCTACTACTGGCTCACAATCTTCTCCACTCTCCACAATGCCATTACCACACTCCACCCCCTTGGTATCAAAGGTAATAGCTAAATTACTCCACACAAAACTATCGTTTGTCTGCCGACCAATATTTATAACAGCTCTCGTATATTCTTCACTACTAATATCATAATATATTTCTATCTGATAGTCTCCATCAGCACTAGCATTAAAACCAATGGTAGTCAGTTTATTTTCACCAATAAAAGCTAAGTTCTTTTGTGTGGTGTCATTGATAGCCGATGCACGTGGTAAAGCACTATTGGGATCGACTAGACTAAAGGCAGCGTCCGACAAATAAACTGTTTTAATAATATTATTTGTACTACCTGCATACAACTTATACCAACTCTTGTTTGTACCAGTCTCATTTTTAAAAATAATTCCGTAACCATTAGATGGAAAATTACCATCATAGGTCACTCGGCTCGTCGCCAGACTACGCACATAGCGTATATCAGCAGCTAGTCTAGTTGTATCCATTTCTAATAACTTCGTAGTATCTGGTCGTAAACTTACTATATAAAAAACCGACATGAGCCCAATGATGGCTATGACTATCAGAGCTTCAATAAGAGTAAAGCCCCTTAGATTAATACCTGACTTTCTCTGCTTCATATTAATAAAATAAAAATAAATTAAAATACCACCGGATAATCTCACTACCGTAAAGTAGGGCGGCAAAAGTACCCATAGTCAAAAAAGTTCCAAAAGGTACACGGTCAGTCCACTTTTTTTTGTTACCTAAAATTAAAAAAATACTGATCACACTGCCTAGGGTATAAGACAAAACTAAAGCTAACAAAACATTGGGCCACCCAAGTAACGCACCCATAAATAGGCCAATGCGAATATCCCCTTCGCCAATCCACTTACCCTTGGAGACTACAAACTGCAAGAGGAAAAAACCAGCACCAACTAAGCAAGCTAAGAGTAGCTTCCAAATGTCCATCCCCAAAACAAGATTAAAAACAAAGGCAATAGCAGCCGCTGGTAAAACTACAGCATCAGCTACTAGATAATATTTCAAATCATAGACAAAAATCAAAATCAAAAAAGCAACGGCTACCCACCAATTGAGTAAAGCTAGCCACTGCATATAAGTGGCTTGATAAATGTCGCTGGGTATGACTTTGATAAAAACTAATACCAAGCTCAAAGCAGTCAGTAGCTCCACCATGGGATATTGAGCGGAAAACTTATGCTTGCAATAACGGCATTTACCACCAAGATAAAAGTAACTAAAAAAAGGTACCAGATCTTGGGGGTGAAGCTGATGACTACAAAAAAGACACTTTGATCGACCACGAACAAAGGTCTCCTCACGTCGCAAACGAAATATGACCACGTTGAGAAAACTCCCCAAGAATAGGCCAAAAATAAAAACTAAAGCTATTTCCATATAGCTTTATTATAACATATTTGTCATAGCTAGTATAACCCCTGCCAACCTATTTTTTAACCCCCTAAATCCCCCTTGACAGGGGGACTTTAAAAAAAATAAGCCTCCCCTGTTAAGGGGAGGTTTGGAGGGGTTACTTCGCCCAATCAGCACAAAGGAAATTAACTTCCTTCATGACACGGCAACGACCACCCTTGGACTTGGTCACACCCCAAGCTGGCCAAGAATTATGCACCGTAAAATCAAGCTGATAATCATCACTCTGAATAGCTAAAGTAATATCAGCATCTTCCGGCCAAACAATATTGTTTGTATAAAAGATAGTCTCACCATCTTTATTAACCCCTTGATCAGAAATAAATTTCACTTTATCTAGAGTAGCCTTGTCCCATTCGGGATACGTCCGATAAAAAGTATAATACCTTTCTAAAGCTGTCGCTAATAACTTAGCGTTGCTTACCGTCTCTATATCACGACTACGACTATCCTCATGCCTAGTGACTAGTACAATCAAAACAATAGCTAAAATAATAGCCCCCACAAAAATTGCTTTAGTTTGTAAACTATATCTATCTAGTATCCTCATACTTATGGTGATTTAGTACAACCATTTTGTGAACAAGTGACTGTCGTACCAGCCACCTCAGCTGAAAATGAAAATTGATTATTAAGTCTATCACTATTACATACACCGGCCACTGCTCCATTAGTCAGTTTGGGCCACTCCTCTATATCATTGGTACAAAACAATGATTGTGGCTCCCAGTTGGTCGTGCCATTACAAATAGTGCCCGTGCTATCTATAATATCATTCTCGCCATCAAAGCAAAGAATAGCCAGTGAGATGGCAGAACTCAAAGCTTCTTGCAGAGTAGCAATCTTGGCCTTTTCTCTGGCTTGATTTAGTCGCACAATCTGCACGCTCGATAAGATACCAATGATGGCAATCACTACTAAGAGCTCAACAATTGAAAATCCTTTTTTGTATATCATAAATATAGATATATTATAGCGCAAAAAACCTTTTTTGACCAAATAAAAAACCGCCCTGTCAGACAAGGCGATTTTTAATATTTACTATGTAGTACAATCAGTCGCGCCTGCTGGCTCTCTAGAACAACCATCTTGATCGCAGACAATATCGTCTAAATTTGGATTAGCAGCGCAAAAAGTCCAAGTCATAGTAGCGTCATCATGTGCCCAAAAAGCACCAGCCCCCCATGTATAGTTATTTCCTAAAGTTGGCCATTCAGCATCTGGTGTCACTGAGCAAACAGCGGTACCTCCAGCTGGAGCATTCCAAGTGACTGTTTCACCAGTTGCCTCTGCATCCAAACAAATAATCATAGCAGTGGAAACTTGTGATAGTGCTGCCTCGGTAGCGGCTACCTGAGCCTTTTTCCTAGCGTCAGTCAAGTTGATAATAGCCACTGCGGACAAAATACCGATAATGGCAATAACGACTAACAACTCAATCAATGTAAAACCTTTTTTCATTGTTGTTTCACCTCCCTTCAAGTACCCAAGGCAATATTTCTAAAGCTTGAGATCTCTTAAGCTCTAAATATACTCTCGGTTTTTTTAATTATTAATAAATACTTTATATATTATAGCACAAAATAATAATAGCAACAATTTACTAATTAATAGTTTGAGCTACTTTGTACATTGGTAACATGATAGCCGCCACTATACCAGCGACACCGACACCCATGATGATTAAAATCAAAGGCTCGATTAAAACAGTCAAATTACTGACTAGATTATTTATCTCACGAGTATAAAAATCACTTAATTTCTCTAAAATATTATCAATACGACCAGTCTTTTCACCGACTATCATCATCTGCGAAAGCATCTTGGGCATAAGTGGTGATTTGGCAAACAGAGTAGAAATAGAATTACCAGCCTCTACCTCAGCTACCGTCCTCATGATCAGATCTGAGTAGGCCTTGTTATCAACTACCTCAGCCGTGATACGCAAAGCCGAAGCGATCGGCACGCCACCTTTGATCAGAGTGTGTAAACTACGAGTAAAGCGCACTAAATATATTTTTTTAAACAAATTGCCAAAAATTGGCATTCTGATCTTGACCGAATCCCACATTGTTTTACCGCTTTTGCTTTTGGTCCAAAAAACAAAAATACCAATGAGCACTAAAATTATCAAAAGTAAAAATGGCCAATATTTGACCATAAAATCAGAAATAGCAATCAACCATAAAGTAACCATCGGAAGCTCAGCACCAGTCTCTTGGAGCATTGGAGTCATTTTTGGTAAAATATAGACCATCATCAAAATACTGACACCAACTAAAGCTGTCAATATCAAAGCCGGATAAATCATAGCTCCTTTAATACGAGCTACTAGATCATAATCTTTTTCCATCTGATCTGCCAAATATTCTAGCACTTCCTCCAGACGACCAGAAGTTTCACCACTCTTGATCATGGCCACAAAGAAATTGCTAAAAATCTTATAATGCTTGGCCATGGCATCAGAGAGCTTCATGCCGCCATCGACGTCATTGGCCATCTCTACTACTTTTTCAGTAAAGACTGGATTATTAGTCTGCTGGGACAAGATACGCAAAGACTGCACTATCGGTATCGTAGCCGAGATCATCACAGCTAGCTGTCGAGAAAATATGACTAGATCTTTTTGACTGACTCCGCCGATATTGATATTGATACCCTTGAAAGCTTTTTGGTGGGAGGTGACCAATGACAAAACCACCAAACCTCTCTCACTCAAGAGCTCGGCTGCCTCCGACTCACCTGGTGCTTCGACAATACCAGACATGAGCTCACTATCCATTGTCCTAGCCCTATATTTATAGGTAGGCATAAATTATATTATTTGAAATTCTGTTTAAATACTTGAGGATTCTCAGCTACTTTCATAGCATCCTCTGGATTGACCTCGCCAGCTTTGACTAGGTCAGACAGCGATTTATCAAAATAGACCATACCCTCTTCACGCGAAGTCTGCATGATACTGCTCAGCTGATACAGATGACTATCTTTGATACTAGAGCGGACAGCCGGAGTATTGGTCAAGACTTCGCAAGCCAAACGCAAACCACCGCCCACTCGTGGCAACAAGCGCTGACCGATGGCTACCAACAAAACTTCGGCCAAAAGATTCTGCCCCCAAGCCTTTTTGGCAGCTGACAAATTGCTGATAAAACGATCAAGGCTAGAGATGATGGACTCTGTCTCCATGACGATGATGACTAGCTTCCCACTCTCTACTAGCTCCAAAGCTGATTCTTCTATACCCTCCTCAGTCATCGAACCAATCATCACTACATCGACATCCTCTTCTTTGATAGCTTGAAGACCTTTGATATAGCTAGGAGTATCGCGGCCGACCTGACGCTGCTCAATGATTGATTGGTTGTTGATAAATAAATATTCGATAGGATTTTCCAAAGTCTGGATGTGGAGGCCGCGATTGTGATTCAAAGTTTCTATGAGAGAGGCAGCGGTAGTAGTCCGTCCACTACCAAAGGGACCAGTGATGATAATCAGACCAGAATCTTTGGTCAAATTTTGAGTAACAGCCTGCGGTATGCCTAGATCTTTTGGTGAAAGAATAAAAGGTGGTATAACGCGAAAAGACAAAGCCAAAAATCCTTTTTGATAAAAAACTTTAGCCCTGTATCTAGCGCGATCATTCCAAGTATAAACTACCAAAACTTCTCGCTCTGTAGTCAAACGAGCTAAATCATCTTTAGTCAAAAATGATTCAGCCAAACCATTGATGATATCCGGCGTCATGATTTGCTCTTCGGAGATAGTCACCAACTTGCCATCAATGCGTAAAACAGGATTATTACCAGCCACAAGATGCACGTCTGTGGCTTTGCGCTCAGAAGCAATATTTAATATTTTGTTGATTAATAAGGTGTCCGTCATGCTTAATTATTTTTGTCTAAAATCCTTTTTATTTTACTGACTACTTCAGAAGGTACAAAATGAGCTTTGATCAGATAGTCAGCCGCTCCTAGAGAAAAGCATTGATCAATATGTTCTTTTTCAGAATAATTGGTCAAAACTATGACTGGCACAGAGCTTGTTTCTTGGCTAGCTTTGAGATTTTTCAAAACTTCAAAACCGTCCATTTCTGGCAACTTCAAATCCAAAAGTATCAAATCTGGTAAATCTTTGGCAACGACTTTCAAGGCCTGCACACCGGTGGTAGCTTGTAAGACTTTATAATTTTCTAAATTTAATTTGGTGGCGTACATTGATAATAAGAAATTATCATCCTCTACTACTAAGATTATTTTCTGTTCCATAAAAATTCTTTAATATTAAGATTTACTGACCCGCATGACTTCTTCTATTGTTGTCCAACCCAAGGCTACCTTGATCAAACCATCTTGCTGCATGGAGATAAAATGTTGCTTGGCTAGCTCCGCTTCAGCTTGATGCCTATCAAAACCCTTGGCTACTACTTCTTGTAATTCGCGTTTGATTTCTATTGCTTCGACAATTGATAAACGCCCCTTATAGCCAGTCTGACTACAATTGACGCAACCAACAGATTTATAAAATTTGATATTATCCAAATGAAAATCACTATAATAAGCTTCTTTTGGAATCTTACTCAATTCTTCAGTCACCTGAGCTTTGAGCTCAGCAGGCAAATCAGTTTCTACTTTACAGCTATTACAGAGCTTCCTGACCAAACGCTGGGCTACTACTGCATTCAAGGTGTTGGCCAATAAAAATGGCTCGACTTTCATATCAAACAGACGTGGTATAGCTCCCATGGCGTCATTGGTATGTAGGGTAGTCAGCACTGAGTGTCCAGTAAGACTGGCGTGGATAGCAAGCTCAGCTGTTTCATTGTCACGGATTTCACCAACCATGATAATATCTGGATCTTGACGCAGTAAAGAGCGTAAACCAGTAGCAAAAGTAAAATTGACCTCTGGCTTGATCTGCGCTTGATTGACTCCTGGGATATAGTACTCTACTGGATCTTCTAGAGTGGCGATATTGATTTCATCTTTGTTTAAGAAACTCAAGCCAGCATAAAGAGTAGTTGATTTTCCGCTACCTGTCGGGCCTGTGACCAAAAACAAGCCATGAGGCTGATTAATAGCCTCAAAAACTATTTTGGATTGCAAACCAAAAAATCCTAAATCCGCAAAAGTTGGGGCTTTATCAGGAGTTTCTAATAGTCTCATCACGACTTTTTCTTGACCCATCAGTGGCAAAGTAGAAACACGAATATCTATTTCTTTATTATGGACATTGAGACGAATACGACCATCTTGTGGTATGCGTGTCTCATCAATTTTCAAATTGGCCATGACTTTGATACGAGAAATCAAAGCAGCGTGTACATAAATAGGCAAGACAATAGTGGTGTGCAAAATACCATCGATTCTATATCTCACTTTACTCTGTTTACCGACTGGCTCGATATGGATATCCGAAGCTCGCCCCTCAATAGCATGCCTCAAGACAACCGAAACTATTTTGGATACTGGCGCACTTTTGACTACATCAGAGCTATCAGTTTGGACAGCCATCTCGTTGCCCATAGAGCCAAATATTTCTTCGGCTGTGCCCAGTGCCTCACCCACTTCTTGACCCAAAGTTTCGTATTGCTTGATAGCACTACGATAGCTATCTTGAGAAATGATAAAATATTTGACGCCATACTGTTTTTTGCGAGCCAAAAAATTCAGCGCTTCGACAGCTTTGAGATCGGTCGGATCGACTAGACCAGCCAAAAGACTCTCACCTTCTCGACCAAAAACTACCATATGATAGTTGTCGGCCAAATCCTGAGGCAAAATATTCAAAATCTCTGACTCAATCACCGTACCCATCAAAGTCCGGTATTCTAAGCCGTAGTAGATACCCTTGGCCTGAGTCCAATCCTCTTCTGAGAGTATGACTAACTGTTTGATAGCACCTTCCAAATCAGTAAAAGAAGCGAATTGTTTATTAGACAATTCGTTGCGTTGGGTTTCGGAAATAAATTTATTACTAAGCAACCAAGCCAGTAGTTTTTCTGATTCTTTTTTTATCATGGCTGGACCTCAACTTTTGGTTTATTAAATGGCTCAGGGTTTCCTACTCCTTCGCTAGTGTTGATATCTACATTGATACCTTGTAGCTCTTTGTACTGCTCGCTATTTAATAAATTATCCAATGATTTATTACGCACAAAATTATTCAAATTTTCTTCCGTAATACTTTTTTCCTTGACTACTTCAGTTCTTTGCGTGTCGACTGGCTTTATTTGTAGTACCGCTCTATCCCAAACTTCAGTGATAGAAATATTTTTTTGTTGTAAATATACAAAAAATGCGGCT
>JAUPVE010000106.1 GCA_030917205.1 Patescibacteria group bacterium
ATGATCGGCAAGCCAAGACCACAATAAAAAGTCAGCTCCGAAGGCTTGGTCCACAAAACATCAGTCGTACGCAGGGCTTCATTGAAAGCCTTGAAATAGTCAACTTTATGCTCAGCATAAATAATACGCACATTTTTATTGTTGGCTAGACCATTGGCTTTTATAGCTTGCTCAAAATACAAATACACATCATTGCGCGCCCCAGCTACTAGATTCAATCTCAATTGGCCTTTCTTCAAATGTTTTTTCAAGCGCTGTAAAATTGTCACACCAATATCCCGCTGAGCACCAGCACCACCAACGGCAAAAGTAATAGTCAAAGGATGCTTTTTTTTGATTTCACGCACTGGACATAGATAATCCTCAATCACCTTGGCGTATTTTTTGCGATAGATTCCCCGTGGATCAAGATTAAAAAGTCTAGCTTTCAAATCATGTCTTAAAATATTTGATTTATAGCCACCAATATTTTCTTTGGGCAAAGGAAAACCAGTCACATGGATATGACTTTCTCTGACACCATACAATTGCAAACGCTCTTTAACCCTCTTATTTGGTGCCAAATAAATAATACGACTAGTACTAGGATTGACTGGGGCCCAAGCCCGAGCTACATCAGCATCGCAAACTACCAAATATATTTTATCTTTAAAACCATTGTGCTCAGCAAAATAAGCTGCCACAAAAAAAGTCGTCAAAAAAGGCATGGGTTTTTTATTGAGCTCATTAATCAGAGCTTTACCCAAACCATCTTTTATTTGTTTATTAAACCATTTTAGCTGTTGAGAAATAGCCGACAAATCACGGCGCGGATAAAAAGGCTGGATCTGTTGGAAATGATCCATAATCTTAAAAGAGGTGGTGCCTAGTAGTGGGACATTCTTAAAACGAGAAATTAACTCATACCAAAAACGACCACCCTCCCAAGAATGCTCTTCTTTACGGCTAATGCCAGGATAATGGTTGGCGTTAATCACTCCGCTTTGGCTGGTCGCTATAAACGGATAGGCAGCACGCTGGTGACCATAACCCATGTCGACGGCCACCACGTACATTTTTTGTTTTTGTTTGTCCATTGCGAGTCTTTAACGATAACGCACGTTAGAAACTTTTTTTCCTTTACTTTTTCGTTGCTTTTTCAAGGCAACTTTTTTCTTTTTATACATGACTATATTATAGCACAAAAAATTGATTTTCTTAAAATTTTATTATTTGTCTGAATATGAAGACCAAAAGTAACACATAAAAATAAAATTCTAGATTAATATAACGCTGGACTGCCCCTGGACTTAAGAGCTCATATAATAAAAGCACCAGCCACGTAATAAAAGCAGCTGTAAAAAAATCTTGGATTATTTTTTTTCTAGTGTTCATCTTTTAAATTCTATCTGCCAATTATTATCTAGATAAATATCCTGACCAGCCTCATAGTCTGGCACAGATATCATCAGCTCTAATTGCTTACGATGTAGCTTGGCCTGCTGTAAGTCAAAGTTGGCTGACCAATCTGCTTGATCCATGTCTTTGTAAAACCAAGAGTCATCAGCCTGTTTCAAGCCCAAACGTACAGTGGAGCTAGACATAGACCAAGAGCCGGTAATAGACATAGTGTCAAATTTATTAGGTAAATAGACTTTCATATAAACCGGCTCACCAAGGATATGAAGCCTACGATCACTCGATCTATAGTCCGTCCTAGTATCTGGATACCAACCCCGATAATCACGAGCACTACTATCGGCCAAATTAATTTTGTAGGTCAAAGTCCTAGCAGTGTAGATATTGCGAGAAATGATAAATAACAATAAAGTCATAGCCAAAACTACCCATAAAGCTCGAAATATTAAAATAATTGAAATTTTTCTCAACTTCATAGCTATATTTTAGCAGAAGATGACGGTTTACAGAAGTAGCAAAAAAGATTAAACTATAGCTATCAATTGAGCTGATGTTAAGTTTTACTAGACCACAACACATTATCTGGCAAATAATACTATTGACCTTGATTTTGGCCAATGTTTTTTTATTTAAACTAGCTAGTTTAGGCCTCATTATCGGTATCATATTCCTGTCATACAACAGTAAAAAATCAGCTGATATATTTTTTCCCAAAGTCCATAGGGGTTTAAAAAATATTTTTGGCTTACTGCTCATCATGTCAGTAATTTGTGCTAGCTATACTCTAGCCTACCATCTCTACAAAATAAACCTTATCATTTTTATCAGCACTCTACTGCTGATACCGATTATCATTGAGCTGTTATCTTTTTTTGGGAAAAAAGAACACTATTTTTTGGAAAACTTAAAACTACGAATCTGGCAGACCAATAATCTAAAAAGTCTTATTTTACCTGGTTTAGTTATTATCTTAGATGTACTGCTAGTTTATTATTTATACCACAAGGCTAGTACCGGCCTCAT
The DNA here is from genome assembly GCA_030917205.1 of Patescibacteria group bacterium. Lineage (GTDB taxonomy): Bacteria > Patescibacteriota > Patescibacteriia > UBA1558 > GWA2-36-10 > CALMZN01. The sequence continues at coordinate 2,422 of JAUPVE010000106.1, forward strand.
CCGCTCTCCTTGGGAATTAGTCAGCTTCAAATTTTGGTGGCTACTAACTCTCAGTAATCTGACTCTGATCTGGACCATCCTCCACAAAAAAAGTAGTAAAAATATTTATCTAGTCTCCCTG
>JAUPVE010000107.1 GCA_030917205.1 Patescibacteria group bacterium
AGACTGATAATTGGTGAAATTCATCAGTCCAAGCATAAAAAATAGCTATAGCGATAACAAAAAATAAAAATATTCTAGTATTCTTATCAAAAATTTTGACTAGCAAATAGGTCAAAATAGTATAGGCAAAAATATGAGCCCCCTTTCTTAAAATCAAATCTACTGTACTGCTAAAACTACTCTTCAAATCTGGAATTGAAGATAAATAGTAGATAATCCCTGCCCAAATGATAGCTAAAACTAAAAATTTGACACTAAATTTTTGTTGACTCTGCGACATGTCACTAAGTCTAGCAAATACTTTAAGCTATTGCAATTATTCGGTGTTTATAGTATAATAGAAAAAGTTAATCATTAAATTTTTTGGGACGTTTTATTTTAGAAAAATTTTAAATTTACGCTTTAATAAAATTGCACCAAATAAGGGAGAGTCATTAGGAAATGGACGACCAACAAAGTTTTGGCCAAAGACCAATGGTTTCCGGTCAATGGCAATGTGCCGATTGTGGCACAAGTATCACTGAATTGCCTTTCGAACCAGATGGTTCAAAGCCAATCTACTGTCGCGATTGTTATCGCAAAAATAAAAAACCAAGAACTTCTATGGGCGGTGCCCGCAGAGACTTTGGTCAAAGAACAATGGTTTCCGGTAATTGGCAATGTGGAGATTGTGGTACCACAATCACTGAATTGCCTTTCGAACCAGATGGTTCCAAGCCAATTTACTGCCGCGATTGCCATCGCAATCGTAGACCTGCACGACCAAGTAGATACTAATAAAAAAATGCCCCAAGTGAAAACGAGGGGTATTTTTTATTGAACAAAAAATCGCCTAAATGGCGATAATCTATAGCTTTAAGTGGCGGGATGGACGGGACTCGAACCCGCGACCTTCTGCGTGACAGGCAGACGTTCTAACCAACTGAACTACCACCCCGTATTTAATAAAGCAGGAATAATATACACTATTTTTGACTATTTGGCAAGGCTCTAGGACTACGATATTTTAATAAGTATAAAGCCAGTAGAAAAAATACTAAGCTCAGTACTTGTGGTAGTCTCAACACACTCACCATAGCCGTATTATCTATCCTGATAAACTCCATAAAAAACCTAATAAAAGTATAGCCCATAATATACAGATACGTCATTGTACCTGTAAACAATTTTTTTCTACTAACTATTAGTAAAACAATAAACAGAATAATATTTAAGAGTGACTCATAAAAAAAAGTTGGCTGAAAAGTATTTTGACTATAAAAAATTAAAGGTCTATTTTCGGGAGAAATGTATATGCCCATCCAAGAATTAGTCGGCTGACCAAAAAGCTCTTGATTAAAATAATTTCCCCAGCGACCAATACCTTGGGCTAAAGCAAAAAATGGTAAAATACGATCAGCTATTTGTAAGAAATTAACTTTATATTTTTTACACCACCACCAGACAGCTAATGCTCCGCCCAAAAGTGAACCATACAAAGAAATGCCTCCTTGCCAAATTTTGATAATATCTTGAGGCTGACTCATATAGTACTCTAACTCAAACAGCACATGAGCAACCCTAGCGCCTATCAAACCAAATATGACAGCATAAAAAAACAAATCTTCAAACTGCCGATGATTGATGATGCCATCCTGAGCTAATTTTTTTCTAGCTAAAACTCCAGCTACTACAATAGCTGTGACTAATATCAAACCATACCAGTTGACGCTGATCTGACCAAGACTGAATATTTGAGCTTGTGGACTATATTCTTGCCACCACATTATTGTTGATTTTTGATAATATAACCAATAATCTCTTCCCAGACTGGATATTTTCTTTCACCCTCGATCAGAGAACCATTGACTACATAGCTAGGTGTACCCACTACTTTGACGTTGTAGCCACTAGCCACATCTTGCTTAATCTCTTGTAGATATTTTTCTGAATCTAGACATTTTGTAAACTGAGCGTTATTGATGCCGACTTGTTTAGAAAGTTCAGATAAGTTTTCTTTAGAAAAATTTTCAGGAGTTTCTTCAGTGGCTTGATTGGCGTAGAGCAAATCTCTAAACTCCCAATATTTACCCTGTTCATTAGCACAACTTGCTGCTAGATGAGCATTCATAACATTGGGATGCAAACCCTCAGTAGGAAAATCTTTGGCAATAAAACGAACTATCGGACCAAATTTGGCTATAACCTGTTTGATATCCACTTGATTATCTTTACAATATGGGCAGCCAAAAGACTCATAAGCTACTATATATACGACCGGATCCTCTGCTCCTAGCCATGGATCATCATCAGTGATAGAGCTTAATATTTTTTCCTCACTCTCTTCAAACTGAGCTTTGCTAATCCAGGTACCGCCATCTTCTATATATGTATCACCATTTCTGACATGTTGATAATAGCTAGCAACTTTGACAATCAGATAAATACTAGAAGCCAAAGCTAAGAATAAAAAAATAATAATCATACGACCCCACCAGCGCTTATGCCAAGGGATGTAATAACTTTTACTAACCGCCTGTGATAAGCGTC
>JAUPVE010000108.1 GCA_030917205.1 Patescibacteria group bacterium
CAATAAAAATGTGCGTATTATTTATGCTGAGCATAAAGTTGACTATTTCAAGGCTTTCAATGAAGCCCTGCGTACGACTGATGTTTTGTGGACCAAGCCTTCGGAGCTGACTTTTTATTGTGGTCTCGGCTTGCCGATCATTATTTCTGAGCCAGTCGGCTCACAAGAAGAGTATAATAGGGAGTGGCTGTTTAATATCGGGGCTGGTATTGATAGTCCTGATCCAAAGTATGTTGATGAGTGGCTGTTTGACTTTTTGGACTCTGGCTGGCTGGCAGAGGCTGCCATGGAGGGCTTTTTGGATGCACCAAAGCACGGTACCTATAATATTGAAAATATAGTTTTACACGACAAAATAACGGAGATTGATGAAGTGCATTTGCTCTAAAAATTATGATTATCGAGCAAGTAAAAATAAATAGCTATAAAAGTATTAAGCAGCCTATGCTGCTTAATCTTCATAAAATTAATATTATCATTGGCCAAAATAATTCTGGTAAGAGTAATATTTTGGATGCTATACAGTTTGCTTTGCAGGCTCAAGGTCAGGATAGTAGTATTTTTTATGAAAAAACCGATTTGGATTTGAAAATAGCTTTTAGTCCAGAAGAGCAAGCTAAGTGGCAGTTACCAGAGGCTAGCGGTATTTTTTCGCAAAAAAATAATTTACGTGAATTAAAATTTACTAAACAAACTTTAGCTTTTAATAGTGCTTTGAGTAAAATTTTGAGTCCTCAGGTCAAAAGATTGGATGAAGCTGCTTTTATCAACTATCATCAGCTAGAAAATGATTATCGTAGTTTGCAGAATTCACCAGGATTTTATATGCGTTTTCAAGAAAGTTTGAAACAGCATTTTCCCAAAATTTTAGCTTCACACAATGCGCTGGACATAAACTATGAAAGTGATGGTTTGTACGAGGGAGATAGGCGAGTGACTATTGATCGCTTAGGTTCCGGCTTTCGTCGCATCTTTATCATGCTACTATATATTTTTCATCCTCACTATCAGATTGTTTTACTTGATGAACCAGAAACTCATCTACATCCAGCTCTGCAGGAGCGTCTGCTGTGGGCTATGCAAAATAGCGATGCCGGACAGATTATTTTCACTACTCATTCACCGTTATTTGTGAAGCCAATGACTTTGCCTCAGGTTTTGCGTACAGTCAAAGAAGCTGACTCAACCAAGGCCTATGGTATTACGCATATCGGTTCTACTCATGGTTTTTATAATCCCCAGCGTTTATTGCAAGAACTAAACTCCGATAACTTAGAAATGTTTTTTGCTGATGAGGTGATTATGGTCGAGGGTATGTCCGATAAATTATTATTACGCGGTTTGATCGATCATTTTTATGAAGGTGACAAGGATATCAAGGTAGTACAGACTCATGGTAAGGGTAATATGAGTGTTTATATTGATCTGCTGAAAATGTTTCAAATACCATACCGTATCATCATGGACAGGGACGTATTTCATCACGATGATTTATTTGAACTCTTGGGACATCTGAAAATACATTTACCAAAAATGTCCAATGACCAGCTGATTCAAGAATTAAAAAAACATTATGTTTATATTTTCCCCAATGGTGATCTTGAAGCCAACTATCCTCAGAGATACCAAAAAGATAAAAGCAAATCACTAAATGCTTTGAGAGCGGCCAATCAAATATCTAAAGAAGATTTTAATTCTGCTCGGATGAGTAATTTGCGGGAAATAATTCATAATTTGTAAATTAAAAAAAACGAGCATTGCTCGTAAAAAAAATAGGGGGCGACGTCCATGACTGTACGCGCCCCCCAAGAATGTTGATGCCGTTGCCTGTGTTGGTTACGGCGGTGAACGAGAGTGCAGCATCGCTGCCTCCTGCCGGTATGTCGGTTTTGAGGCCGGCGTTCAAGCTCAGAATGAGCCTTTATGCCGAAGACCTCAGGTTCTTCCATCGACCTGCGCGGCCTATTCGGGCCACGCCGCCGGCGCCGCGTCTTCAGACATTCTGCTGATAATGGCCCGTCTTGCGGGCAGTGGTGACCTGGAGCACAAACATGTACATTCCTCGTTTCCCTCGCGTTCGCGAAGTAGTGTGGATTGTGTTGTATGCCTTGTGGGCAGGTTGACCATATGTTAGCATATATATGAAATTTTGTCAAGGGTTTTGCGTAAATAATAATAAATATTGGCTAACATTAGCCTAATATAAATAAAAATAATCTTATGACTTGGTTAGTAGTTGCTGTCATTGCTTATATAGTGATGGCCATAGTAAATGTAGCTGATAAATTTATTCTAGAACATGTTGTTTCTGGGCCACGTACCTATACTTTTCTAGTTGGGGCCTCTGGAGCAGCGGTGATTGTCTTGGCACCGTGGTTTTTGCACTGGCCAGGAGTTGCTTTATTTTTATTCAATCTTTTAGTTGGTTCATTTTTTGCGGCTGGTATCTTTTTTCTTTATTCAGCGCTCAAAGGTCATGATGCTTCACAAATATTTACCTTAGTCGGTGG
>JAUPVE010000016.1 GCA_030917205.1 Patescibacteria group bacterium
TTGGAAAGATGAGGCTCGAGTATTGGTACGCGGTAAAGTTTCAGAAAAAGACGGCCAACCAAAAATTTTAGCCGAAGGTGTGGAGCCAATCAGTGAAAAAATAGTCAATCAATGGAGCTCTGGCAAATTGGCTAACCATAGACTTTGGATAAAATTACCAGCCGCTTTTCAAAAGGAAGGTTTAGCTATCATCAAAAAAATACTAGAAACCAAACCCGGCGACACACCGGTCTACCTAGAAATAAATAATGGTAAATCTCGCAAACTCAAGACTACGATGAAAGTTTTACCTGATGAAAAACTAAAAAAAGAAATTTGCGAACTCCTAGGTCCAAATGCCTGGGAATTAAACGGAGAAAAATAGCCTCGGGCTATTTTTTTTACTGTTTTTTTGCTATAATATCACCAATAAACATCTAAGAGAATTATGACTAGTAAAATAAAAACTAAAAATAGTATTTACGTCAAAATAATTAGCTTCTTTTTGATCCTAACAATCGGAGCTATTTTTTTGATCCTGCACTTTGCTCTGTCCAAAGCTACTATCAAAATATTTAGCCGTGATGAAAATCAAAATAAACAAATTTTGATCCCCTTACAATCTGAAAATACTGAAGGCCTAAACTCCGATGTCTTGATTGGTAAAATCCTGAGTGTCGATCTAGAGCTAGAAGCTAGCGCTCCTAGCAACAGCGAGAGTATCCCTGCTGAATACGCAGGTAGCACTGTCACCATCATCAATAACTACAGCAAAGACCAGCCTCTAGTCAAAACCACACGTTTACTTTCCCCAACTGGTAAAATCTACCGCATTAGTGAAAATGTGAATGTACCAAAAGGTGGCCAAGTCAAAGTCTGGGCCCAAGCTGACCAAGCTGGCTCTGAGTATGTCTCTGAAGCCTTGGACAAGATGACTATCCCCGGCCTCTGGCCCCAGCTACAAGATATGATATTTGCTAAAAGCCCGGATGGCTTCAAACAAGAAAGTCGCCCCGGCTATAATGTCAGTAAAGAAAATATTGATACGGCTCAAAATAACTTAATAGCCGAAGCCAAAAAACAAGGTTTGGAAAAAATAAATGAACTCTTGACTGCAGATTTGAAAATAGATGAAAATAGATTATTTATCAAACAAGAAATATTGAGCTCCAGTGCCGTAGGTGATAATAGCCCAGAAGCCAAAATAAAAGAAAAAGTAAAAGTATCAGCTTTAGTTTTTGCTACAAGCGATCTATACAAACTAGCGGAAAATAAATTTACTTCCCAGCTGGCTAGTGACCAAAGTGTTGTAGAATTTTTAACAGACAAATATAGCTACAAAATATCCGAGATTGATGTAGAAAAAAACACTGCTATCCTCGAAGTCAACCTAGATGCCAAAATAAAATCTAGCAGTCACCCTTGGCTGATAGACAAAGAAAAATTAGTCGGCCTCAATGCCGAACAAATCAAAGAATACTTGCAAGGAGAGTTTAGTATCAATGAAGCTGAAGTAGAATTCTTCCCTTTTTGGGTCAAGACTGCTCCCAAACTCAAAGATCATATTATTATTGAGTAAATTAAAAAGCCCGCAAACTTTTTATCATGTCATTGCGAGCGAACGAAGTGAGCGTGGCAATCTACGCTTATAGATTGCTTCGTCGCCTACGGCTCCTCGCAATGACGATAAACCAGTTCAGCGGGCTTTTTCTTTTTTCTTTAAAATAAAAAAAGACCTCGGTACTCACTGATGTGATACTACAGAGGTCCACTCATCTTGGAATCACTCCGTCCTAGGACAGAGATGACTCACTAGCTTTGCGAAACGACGAAAGCGAAGCCGCGCTCACGATCCCATCGATCGCCGGGGCGGCCATAGTACGCGCCCAGCCAGCGACCACGGCCAATGCGATCGGCATAGAGCAGGTGCGGATCGCCATCGGAATCCTTGATGGGCTCGTGCATGGTGATGATCCAGATCAGACCCATAGCCTCGATCTCGGCGTCCGTAAACTTATCCCGGATCAGGCACGCGACCTCGGCGTTGGGCTTGCTCAGCTTCCTGCTGTCAGCATCCTTGCGTATGTTCTTGGTGACACGATCCTTGTCGTTGAAGAGCATGCCCTTCAGAACCGTCACCTGGTAGGTGACGCCGTTGGTGGGTACGAAGTCCCGATGGCAGAGCACCTGTTTGACACAGGTACCGATGCCGTAGCCCTTCTTATAGAAGTGGGCGATCCACTCGGAACCGGACTTGCCGTCCGAGGTGACGGAAAAGTAGATGATGCCGTCCTTCTCGATCCAGGAGCGAGCGGGCTCGGAGATCACCAGTTCGTCGCGCAGGAACGCTTGGGCACCAGAGACGCCGCCCAGCTTGTTGAGAACCGCCTCAACAAAACCGAACTTGACGTCCGCGTACTTCATGGTGGTACTCATGACAAGATCCTCTCTCTGACCATTGGTCAGAATTGTTCTCTTGCCTAATAGACAAGAGGCCACGACTTGTGGCAAGAAAATGCCAGAGGACCACCTGATTTGGTAGTCATAGCCAGAAAAGGCCGAAAATGTGTTCCCTCGACTTCGCTCGGGACGATCTTCGGTCGCTTTTGGCTATAACTACCTCGTTTTCGCAAGTATTTTAAGGTACTTTAAAGTAATATAGTAGTATAACATATATATCCTATTTTGTCAATATTAACAAGCAAGCTACATTAATATATAATTATAAACGCTTTAGACGATTGGAGTGATCACCAGACATTCTCCATAAATAAAATGGATCGAGCTCAGCTCGACTAAGTCTAAAAAAAGAGTGCTACCCTACGCCAAGGCTACGGGTAGAACTTGGGTGGAACCATCCCCTATTATATACAAGGGATCCCAAGACAAATCTGTCTTGGGTTATTTTAATTTCAAATATTAATTTTACCCCCTCTCTTTCTCCCCCTAAATTAGGGGGAGATGTCCGCAGGACAGTGGGGGTATACAAAAAAACATATGAACAAAGAAGAACAATTGCATCAAATTCGTCACTCCCTGTCACACATCATGGCTATGGCCGTTTTAAAAAAATTTCCATCAGCCAAACTTGGTATTGGCCCAGTGATTGATAATGGATTTTATTATGACTTTATTCTACCAGAAAAATTATCAGACACTGACTTACCAGAGATAGAAGAAAGCATGCGCGAGATCATAAAACAAAATATTGATTTTACTAAATCTTCTGCTACTCGCGATGAAGCTCTCAAAAAAGCTCAAAGTAAAAATCAAAACTTTAAAGAAGAATTAATCAACGACTTGCCAGCTGACGAAGAAATTACTTTTTATGCTTCTGGTGATTTTGAAGACTTGTGTGCTGGACCACACATCAAAAACTCTAAAGACATACCACTTGATGGTTTCAAGCTCACTCACCTAGCTGGTGCCTACTGGCATGGTGATGAAAAACGCGAAATGATGACTCGTATTTATGGTCTAGCTTTTTTAAATCGCAAAGATCTGGCTGTACATATTAATATGCTTGAGCAAGCCAAACTCCGCGATCACCGCAAACTGGGAAAAGATTTAGAATTATTTACTTTTTCTGACATCGTTGGCAAAGGCTTACCACTCTGGACAGCTAAAGGAGCAGCCATCAGACGCGAGCTAGAAAGATTCATAGTTGATGAAGAAATAAAACGTAACTATCAGCATGTTTATACTCCTGATATTGCCAAAGTAGACTTGTACAAAAAATCTGGACACTACCCCTACTACAAAGACTCCATGTATGCTCCAATCAAGATTGACGATGAAGAGTTCATGCTCCGACCAATGTCCTGTCCTCATCATTTTGAATTATACTTGAGCAAGCCCAGAAGCTACCGTGAGTTGCCTATGCGCATTGCCGAGCTAGCTAAACTCTATCGCTACGAACAATCTGGCGAGCTCACCGGACTCATCCGCGTCAGAAGTTTTTGCTTAGCCGATGCGCACATTATCTGCGCTGACAATGAGCAAGCCAAACAAGAAGTCAAAGGCGCTCTAGATTTGATTGAATATATTGCTAATACTTTTGGTTTAGAATTTGGCAAAGATTTTACCTATCGCTTGTCTTTGGGTAATAGACAGGATGAAAAAAAATACTACAAAGACGACCAAGCTTGGGACATGGCTGAAAATACTCTCAAAGAAGTATTGCAAGAAATAAAGCGTGACTTTGTGGCAGTAGTTGATGAAGCCTCATTTTATGGACCAAAAATAGATATCCAAATGAAAAATGTCATTGGCAAAGAAGATACAGCTTTTACAGTCCAATACGACTTTGTCATGCCCGAAAGATTCAATCTAGTTCACACTGATAAAAATGGGCAAGAGAAAAAAGGTATTGTCATCCATCGCTCCTCTGTCGGCGCTCTGGAACGAGTCATTGCTTTCTTGATCGAACACTACTCTGGCAATTTCCCAGTCTGGCTCTCCCCTGTCCAAGTCAAAATCATCAGCGTCGGCGAAACTCACATTGATTTTTGTCACCAAATCGCCAATGATTTTAAAAATGAAAATATTCGTGTAGAAATTGATGAAAGTGCAGAAACTGTCGGTAATAAAATCCGCAAATCTTCCCACGAAAAAGTTCCTTATGTCCTAGTCATTGGTGACAAAGAAATGGGCTCTGAAGATTTAGCAGTCCGTGTGCGTGGACAAAAAGATTTACTTAATATCGACAAACAAAAATTTATCACCAAAATAAAAACTCAAATCAAAGATCGTGATCTAACTCTCTAAAGAAAAAAATTATTATGGAAATTAGAACTGCATTGACATACGATGATGTTTTATTGGTGCCAAAAAAATCCAACATTACATCTAGACAAGATGTTGATATCGCTACCAAACTGACACAAAACATCTCCCTCAAAATACCTTTGGTCAGTGCCAACATGGACACTGTCACCGAGAGTCGAATGGCTATCGCCATGAGCTTGGCTGGCGGTATAGGTATCATCCATCGTTTTTGTGATATCGAAACTCAGGTCAGAGAAGTCAGCCGAGTCAAGAGAAAACAAAATGTCATCATCGATAATCCTTTTACTGTCCGCTCAGACAATACTCTAGCTGAAGTCAAAGCCAAAATAGCCGAGCTCAACTGTACCAGTTTTCTAGTGACTGATGATGGCAAAAAATTACTCGGCATCATCACTCATCGTGATATGCTTTTTGCCTACAATGACTCTGTACTAGTATCTGAACTGATGACTCCCAAAAGTAAGCTCATCACTGCCGCCCAATCTGTCAGTCCAGAAGAAGCTAAAAACTTGATGAAGACCTACAAGATTGAAAAGCTACCACTCGTTGATGCTGATTTTAATATCATGGGTCTGATCACGGCGACTGATATCAGTCGTAATCTCAACAATCATCAAGCTAGCAAAGATAGCAAAGGCCGACTCTTGGTCGGTGCTGCTATTGGTGTAAGAGATGGCTTCTTGGAACGCGCCAAAGCTTTGATCGAAGCCGAAGTAGATGTCCTAGTCATGGATATTGCCCATGGTCATTCTATCAATGCTCTGCGCTCCATAGAGCAAATCCGCAAAACCTATCCCAATATCAATATCATCGGTGGCAATATCGCGACAGCCAGCGCAGCTAAAGATCTGATCGCCGCTGGTGTCCAAGGTGTCAAAGTCGGCATCGGACCAGGCTCAATCTGCACTACTAGAATCACTACTGGTTTTGGTGTACCCCAACTAACTGCAATTTTCAACATTGCTCCAGTCTGCCAAGCAGCTGGTATACCATTGATTGCTGATGGTGGCGTCAAACAGCCCGCTGATCTAGTCAAAGCCCTAGCTGCTGGAGCTGACAGTGTCATGATTGGTGGTCAATTTGCTGGCACTGAGGAAACACCAGGACCAACACTGAACTACAAAGGCCGTCAATACAAAATCTCTCGTGGCATGGCATCACTGACTGCTGCCCTATCTCGTCCTGATGCCAAAGAAAAAATCAACCAAATCACACCAGAAGGCATCGAAGCTAGAGTGCCCTACCGCGGACCAGTGCAAAATGTCATCAATACTTTTATCGGTGGCCTCCGCTCAGGCATGAGCTATGGCAATGCCAGAAATCTCAATGAGCTCCGAGCCAATGCCGAATTTATCCGCATCACCAACTCTGGACAAATAGAATCCGGCTCTCATGACAACGAAGTAATTTAATGCCAAAAAAAATCAAACAATTTCATCTCATCATCTTTGGTTGTCAGATGAATATGTCTGACGCTGAGCGCTTGGCTACAGTTTTGAAAAACCTTGGTTATGAAGAAACTAAAAATGAATCAGAAGCCGACTTAGTCGGAGTCATCGCCTGCTCAGTCCGCCAAGCAGCTGTTGATCGTATCTACGGCAAGCTACGCGAATGGCAAATAGTCAAAGAAAAAAAACCACTAGTCACTCTACTGTCTGGCTGTGTCTTGCCCGCTGACCGTAAAAAACTGGCGGACAAGTTTGATTTGTTTATTGATATCAATCATTTAGAGAATCTGGCCTCCGATTTACAAAATATCCAGCCAGAAGAAAAATTAGCCTTGCCTAGCTTTTTTAGTATTAATCCCAGCTACTACTCTGACTATCGTGCCTATGTGCCGATCATGACTGGCTGTAATAAATTTTGTACCTACTGTGCAGTGCCTCATACTCGTGGCCGTGAGACCTCTCGCCCAAGCCAGGATATCATCGCTGAAGTAAAAAAATTATTGCAAGCCAATTACAAAGAAATAATTTTACTTGGTCAAAATGTAAATAGCTATGGTCTGGATATCAAGGATGAAATAAAGTTTCCCGAACTTCTGCAAAAAATAGATAAACTAGGTGACAATTTTTGGCTAAAATTTTTGACCAGTCATCCCTATGATATGTCTGATGACTTGATAGCTGTGATGAAAAATGCTAAAAACCTGACTCACTACCTACATCTACCCGTGCAGTCTGGCTCTGATGCTATCTTGAAAAAAATGAATCGGCACTACACTATCACTCATTACAAAAAATTGATCAAAAAAATACGCACTAGTATTCCTGACATTGCTATCTCGACAGACATCATTGTTGGCTTCCCCACTGAGACAGCCAAACAATTCAAAGAAACTTTAGATCTAGTAAAAGAAGTAAACTACAACACAGCCTACTTTGCTCAATACTCTCCGCGAGTAGGTACTGCCGCTGCCAAAATGTTTAAAGATGATGTAAAAAAAGAAGAAAAGAAAAAACGCTGGCAAGAACTTAATAAGCTCATAGGCAAACAATCCCTAGCTTTTAATAAAAAATTAGTTGGCCAAACATCATTGGTTTTGATTGACCAAAATAAAAAAATTGATAAAAATTACCTGAATCTTGGCAAACTCGCCAACTACACGACTGTCAAAATCACTACGAAAAAATCTATAAAAATCGGAAGTTTTGTGACAGTGAAAATAAATAAAGTATTAAATTGGGGCGTGGAAGCGGAGCTCTCCACGTCATTCCCGCGAAGGCGGGAATCCCATTGATTTGCCGTATAGTTAGAAAGTAAATCTAAGCGCCCGCTGACAGCTTGCTCTCTTCATTGCGAGCGAACGGAGTAAGCGTGGCAATCTACGAGCTTGTAGATTGCTTCGTCGTCGAGCTGAGCTCGACGAAGTGATAGAATCTACAGCTTAAATTCACACCGTAGATTCTATCGGTCGCTCCGCTCCCTCCAGAATGACAATATAGCCAACACTCTTTTTATATTTACTTTTGTAATAATTAGAGATAAACTGACTGTAGGTGCTGGTAGAAACTATTAGAAATAACAAATAAAATTTAATAAAAACATATGAATTGGAATCAAATTGTCAACAAAATAAAACCACATGTTGTAAAAATAAAAACACCAACAGGGAGTGGAACCGGTTTTTTATTTATGTATAACCACGATAAATCATGGTGCGGAATTGCTACTGCTAATCATGTAGTAAGTGATATCGACGAATGGAAGCAGCCATTAAAATTTATACACCAAAGTTCAAATAAAATAGAACATTATATAGAAGATAAGAATCGCGTAATAATTTGCGATCCCTCAAATGATTCTGCCGTGATACTATTCCACAAACCAGACGAACTCATTCTCCCAACAGAACCAATAAGACTTCGCCCATTGGAAGAAAAATTAGATATTGGCTCAGAAGTTGGATGGGTTGGTTATCCATATTTGGGAGAAAATACACTTTGTTTTTTTTCTGGAAATATCAGTGCACGTAATGACGAAAAAAATCATTATCTTGTCGATGGTGTAGCAATAAACGGAGTAAGTGGTGGCCCAGTTTTATATTCATCTGAAACTAATGGTGTAGAAATAATAGGAATTATGTGTGCATACATGGCAAACAGAGCGACAGGCTCTACGCTACCTGGATTGTCAGTTGCTCAGGACGTCTTTCATCTCCACAAATCAGTAGCCATGATCAAAGACATAGATGAGGCTAGAAGAAAAAAGGAAGATTTAAAAAAAGAATCTAAAAACGATGAAACTGTAAAAATACAAGAAGATCAACCAACACCACAGACAACGCAATAAAATTATATTTTATATATTATGCCAAAAAATACAAATTTAGAAAATATAGCCGAAGTTTTTTATAATATTCGCAAAATCAATAAACATATTTTGATAACAATAAATGGTGCATTTTTAGTCGATGATAATTGGGATTTTAATATGAAAATAAATTTAGATGATGATATTCAAATAGAATACCGAATCCCTAATTTACTATCAAGTAAATCAGTAGTATTTAGATTTAAAATGAAAGAAATCATTGGTTACGCTGAAAATAAGTACGGTACAATATTATACATAGAATCAGATATTACTATAAATATTCAACGTTCTGACACTTTACCATTGCTTATAGAAAAAATATCGTCCAAATAAAAATTTTACCCTTATTAAATAAATGCCCACCAAACCCAAAATCATAGTCATCCTTGGCCCGACTGCTTCTGGCAAATCGGCCTTGGCTATTGATATTGCCAAAAAGTTTACAGGCGAAGTCATCTCAGCTGATTCCCGACAAGTCTATCAAGGATTAAACATCGGTAGCAACAAAGTCACACAAGAAGAAACCGAAGGCATCACTCATCATCTCTTGGATGTCATCAAACCAGATCAAGACTACTCTCTCCACGATTGGCAAGAAGCGGCTTTCAAAACTATTGAAGAAATTAATAAAAATCACAAAGTGCCCATCATCTGCGGTGGCACTGGACTATACCTGTCCTCTATTTTACAAAATTATCAAATTCCCAAAACTGATCTTAATTTACGCAAAGAATTAGAGCATTTTACTTTGGAGCAATTGATCAAGCAATTAGAAATTTCTGACCCTGAGATCTTACATAGTATTGATATCCACAACAAAGTCCGTGTTTTGCGAGCTTTGGAGTACACCTTGGCTTTTAAAGCTAGTTTAAAAAATGACCAAAAAACTCAAAACTGTCCTTTTGACTATTTGGTTTTTGGGCTAGACCCAGAGCGCGAAGCGCTGTACACAAAAATTGATCAGCGCGTGGAGCAGATGATTGCTACTGGTCTGATAGACGAGGTCAAGCAAGTCTATGCCCAATACCAAGACAAACAGAGCCATGCCTTGAGTGGTATTGGCTACAAAGAAATTATCCAATATTTAGACGGTAAAATTAGTTTAGAAGAAGCTGAGAATTTGATTAAAAAAAATACCCACCACTATGCCAAGCGCCAAATGACTTGGTTTAGACGCATGGAAAAGCAAGGTATCAAAATACATTGGAATTTAGCAATGTCTGATATAGAGAAAGAAATAAATAATTTTCTAAAATAAAAAACCGCCAAACATTGTCATTCTGGAGCGTAGTCGAGCTCAGCTCGACGAAGCGATAGAATCCAGCAATTTAAATTGACCTAGATTCTATCAGTCGCTCCGCTCCTTCCAGAATGACGAAGATAAAATAGGCGATTTTTTATTTTATAATCCCCTTCCTCATTGTGATCAATAAGGCCAAATAGGCAAATTTACTATCATATTAATGCTAAGTGTGTTAAGCTTAACTTAATTGCACAAAAAAAACCTTATAATAGTCGTAGGTACATATTTATCTCAAAAAATTTAATAAATAATTAGTAACCATGAAAACATATGGACTCTTCATATAGCTCATCTACTACTAAGCCAATATACCGAGGCACGCAAATTGTCTGGTATATTTTGGGTATAATCGAGGTGCTTCTAGCCTTTCGTTTTGTCTTGAAGCTACTCGGCGCCAATCCAGAGGCTGGTTTTAGTAATTTTATTTACACTGTCAGTTATATTTTTGCTGGCGGTTTTCTCAATGTCTTCCGCGTCACCAAAGTTGAGGGCAGCGTCTTTGAATGGACCACCCTACTAGCTATGTTGGTCTACTGGCTAATTGCCTGGGGTATTGTCAAAATATTCTTTATGAGCAAAACAGTATCAACACCAGAAGCCGCAGCCAAACTAGACAAAGAAGAAAAATAATTTAGAAAATCCAGCCTCTCGCTAGAGGCTGGATTTATTTTACTTTAACTTTTCTTTTATTATCCCCTCTATCTTTTGTGGATTGGTTTTACCTTTAATATCTTCTAGTGTACCCGCATCATAGATTTAGGCTATATCAATTTTC
>JAUPVE010000017.1 GCA_030917205.1 Patescibacteria group bacterium
CAGGCCTTTAAAACATGGTTAATTAAATACCCAAATTTATGAGCAATTTGGATGGGCCTACTTTACCATAATGAAAAGCTAAAGTCAACCCCGTAGAATGGCTTTTTCTACCAGCGCCCAGCCCTATTTCTTCGAGCGACCTCGAGCTTGTCGAGAGGGAGTCGAGAAGTAAAACACAATAGTTCTCGACTACGCTCGAACAAAAGCCTATTATTTGCTTAATATGCCATTCTTTACTATTATTAAGCCATGTCAAAATATATACTCATCAATGGCCAATCTCCAGACTTGGCCCAAGCCGAAATATGGTCAGTCTACCATAAACATGCCAAAAACATCGATTTTAGGGACAATTTTACTATACTAGAAATAGATTTAGAACCCGAAGCTATTCAAGCTCGTCTAGGTGGCACTATCAAGGTCGCTGAATATCTGACTAGTTTTGATGATCTCGGACAAATAGATCCTCAGTGGTGGGCCGAAAATCTAAATTTAAACAAAGACCACAAGGCTAATTTCGGCTTCAGCCTCTATAATAGTAACAGCAAAAAATATCTACAAATCAAGAAAATAGCCTTGTCTGTCAAAAAAGAATTAAAATCTCAAGGCTTCAAAGCTCGTCTAGTGACCAGTCAAGACCTAGACATGTCATCGGTCGTAGTCAAAACTAATCATCTCCTAGGCAATGAGTTACTCATCATCCATGACGCTGGTAAATACACCATCGCCCTGACTCAGGCTGTCCAAGATTTTGAAGACTACGCTGATCGCGATATGAATAGACCTGGACGCGATGATAGATCTGGCATGCTACCTCCCAAAGTAGCCAAGATGATGATCAATCTACTAGATAACAATAAAAAAAATATATTACTTGATCCTTTTTGTGGTTCGGGTACTATCCTCCAAGAAGCTGTCTTGCTCGGCTACAAAAAACTATACGGTACAGACAATAGTCCTCAAGCTATTAGCGATAGTCAAAAAAATATTGTTTGGTTCCGCAAGCAATACGAGCATAATTTTGAAATAAAATTTCTACAAGTCAATGCCAAAGAGTTGACCCGCTATATCAAAAAAACAGAAGTAGAGTGTATTGTCAGTGAACCATTCATGGGGCCAGCCGCTGAGATCATCCGCAAAAATGATTTAGATTATTTCTATACCCTGAGTCAGGATCTAACTGATCTCTATGCCAAAGCTTTTCAAGAATTTGCCAAAGTATTACCGACCGGCGCTAGAATAATTTTTGTTTTTCCAATCTTTAATGTCAAAGATAAAAAAATAGATTCCCTAGATATTAGGCGTATAGAAAAGTCGGGTTTTAAAAATATCTGTCTGCCAATAAAATATAAAGCAACAAAAAACGGGCAGATAGTCTATCAACGCCCGGGCCAAAAAGTAGCTCGCCAAATTACTATTTGGGAAAAAGTATAAAAATTATTTTACCAATACAAATCAGTTATCTAGCCAAGATAACTGATTTTTTGTGGCTTGCAAATTACGCCACTTTAACTGACCATCTTTTTGATCAAGATAAGTGACCTGTCCTGACTGAGCCCACTGGCTAGTCAAATAAAAAGCGGCTACGGCTGACTCTGTCTCGGACATGCGCAATTTATCTACTAAAATCAGCTCTAAAAATAAACGCCTAGCTAGTAGTTTATCCTGATTTGTTTCAAACCAAACGCTCAGAGCCAAGCCATAGCGGATACCAACAAATCTTTTCAAAATACTAACGAAACGACTATCCTCTTTGATCAGGCTATCCAGAGACTTGCGACTGACCAAAACTTTCAAACAACTCAAAACTTTTTCCTTGTCACTCAGGCCAATAGCATTCCACAAAATATCCCGTACTTTATAGATATCATTGCCTGCCTCTGACAAAACAAAACTTTCAGGTAACAAAAGCTGATCAAGTTTCCTGATGTTGTTTTCTAAATCAGCAATAGATCTTTCTATGTCTATGACTTGAGCACTCTCCTCTATTTTTTCCTGAGGCAACTCAGCTTTCAATACTCCTTCACTATTTTCTACTTGGATAGGCAACTTATCATCATAGGACAAGAGAAAACAGCGTAGTGACTCACGCTCACCATCAGCTAGACCCAAGGCATTGGGACTCTTGGCCAAATACTGTGCTCTCTGCAAAGAGTTGTGGTAACCAGCCCCCAAGTAGTGCACATAATCCTTGATCCAATTATCTAAACTAGGTGGTACTAAATGCCCTTCTGAATTCACAATTTTCTTGGCGGACACACGCAAAGCAGAAAAATCATCATACTCGGCCATAAGTTGATCCACAGTACCCTTGGCTAGGCTTGGAAAAGTCTTTTGTTGTAAAGTCAAACTAGGCAGATGTTGAGCCTTTGGTACTTTGCCACCAAGTCGCAATATCAAACGATCGACATTACCTAAATAATCTTGGATAGGCCAAAAAATATTAATAGCTACCTCTAGGGCTAAACCCCTAATATCTAACAAATCAGATCCAATATATTCTAACTCTTTAGGAAAATCAATACAGGAAACATTTTTTAAAATAACCTTATTTTCAAGATTCATTAAAAAATCAACCTGCTGATTATTTAAATAAAATTTTTCAATAATTTTAATGTTATTAGACGATGTATTTTCATCTAACAAATAGTTCTTTATTTCTAAAGGTAACGATTGTAAATCTGATATTTCCATTTATGGTTTTACTCCAATTTTTTCTAATCTATCTTTAGTTTCCGTGTTAACCAAATTAACAACCTTTTTTAATGATTTTGTGTCAACTTGTTTAAGCTGTTCAAGTGAAAAACTCTCAATTAACTTAATAAATTCTGCTTGAGTTGCACCTGTTGGCCCAAAAACTAAATGAGTATACTCTGCATTACGTGATCCTAGTTCTTTACGCTTCTTAAAAGCAGCTAACCTATCAGCTAGTGGCGCAGAAGATTGAAGTAAAGGAGCTTGTTGATTAATAGCATGTTCAACGTCACTGTCTTCAATGTGTTTGGCTGCCACACCAGAACCGACGGTTTTCATATATTTATAATTTCCTGCCCTAACCTGAGCTTTAGTAATTGCCTTTAATGTATCATCACCTTTTTGATCCGGCGTAAGATTAGATATCATTGTAGCAACTTGTGATTGATTTGCTCGAGATGCGATATCACTAAACATAGTGGATGAACGAGTCCCGTTTGTAGGATCAATTTTTAACATATCTTCACCAGATAGTTTAGCACGTCGTAAAAACTCTTTCTTTTTTATATCATCCGGAAGACTATTATAAGCTTCAGCTAAACCATTTGTTTCAGAATTCTTACCGCCATATTTAGCCTGTAATAACCTAGCTTTATATGCACCAGATTTGTCATTATCTATTCCACCACTAAACCTAGGCCCCTTATAGTTTGGATCTGTTGTATCAAAACTCTTATCAATCATTTCCATATTAGCAGCACGAAGCTTTTCATTCATACCCTCAAATCCTTTTGTTAAAACATCTTCAGCCAAAGAAGCTACAGAATTAATAACATCTTGTGGAGCATCTTCTAGGTTAAGTCCACTTATAACAGAGTCACCATTTTTTGCTAACATCCTCTCAAAAGAAGCGGCGTCCTTATGTACCGCAGCACTACGGGTGCCCAATTTTTCAAGTGAAGTAATATCACCAGATGCTTGAAAGGCTTTTTGCATTTCTCTTGCTTTTTCTGCGGTTATTGGACCACGGGTAGTCTGCATCTCGTCTTTCAATAAATTGGCCTTACCTTCACGCTTACCCATAAATCCAAAGCCTTCGGCCAATGATCTATTATAGTCCAACCTCTGTTGGTCGGTCATGCCATCAAGACGTTTATCAAATTTAGCTTGCTTTCTCTGTCTACGACCAGCCTCTTTTGCTTGCAATGTTAAACCACCTCTCTGCAAAGCACCAATACGTAAAGCCTGACCACCTGTAGCCATGAATCCACCGACAGCACCTCGTCCCTGGCCTACAATACCCTTGACTCCACCTTCACCACTAGTACCGCGCCAAGCCAAAGCACCAGCTCCAGCAGCAGCGCCAATGGTCGCTCCACGACCAAGACGAGAACCCCACTTTTGCAAGCTACCAGAAGCCTTGCCGGCCATAGAGGCACCAGCTGCTCCAGAGGAAGCAGCCATTTTCAAGCCAGCCATCAGTAGTGAGATAGCAATCACGAAATTCAACATATTGGACTTCTCAGCTGCTGCGCTCACTGTACCACTAATATAATTATCTGAATTACTGGTATCCTGGTTGAAGTTACTCGCAATATTGCCTTGACCCACAATGCTAAAAGCTAGCCACATGAAAAAAGCCAAAGCTGGGCCAGCCGTCAGATTTTTGGACAACTCGTTTTCCCACTGACTATAATACGAGGACATTTTTGGAAAAGCCTTTGCCAAAAAAGCCAGTGGTGACAAAATCACCATAATCCACAAACCAATAATACGCATCACAAACATGATCAATATCACACCCATCACCACAGTAGTGACAATCATCATGATACCGCCCAAAATCATGGCTATGAGATAGTTAACTGAAGTCTTTTCGTCAGCACCCGGTTGATTGTTATTTAATTGAGCACTTTCCCTATAATTCATGATATTTTGTAAACCCAAAGCCACTACTATATTACCGGCTAAGCTAGACAACACTGGTGCTAAAAAAGTCAAAGTGACAATTTGCGAAAAATCAATAAGTATAGCCACAATGGATTTACTAAAGTTTACCAAAATAGCCATGAGTAATAGTTTTGACAAAAGCTGACGATAGCCATAGCCCTGCACTTGTAAAATAGTGCCAAAAGCCATGAGCAAAAGAATCAAAATAAAAAACATATTTGCCAAATCCCTGACTGTCCCCCAAGCACTCACTACTTGAGGCTGTGTCGTAAAGCCATTGTAAGGTCCGACCATGGTAAATATCTGGATCTCCAATTTCAAAATCTCTTTAGGAAATTGAATAGCTAAAAGCCAAACAATAAAACCCAATTTATCCGCTAGCCAATTACCTGTGGCTTCAGCACCTGCTGCTACAACTGGCGCTACCTTAGCAGTAACAGCCCTATTTATAATATCACCAACAGTACCTAAGGGTGTGCCCACTTGAGCGTTACTAAACTGCGGTACAAAAGTAGTAAAAGTCAGACTGGCAAGCAGTATAGTCAATAAATACTTTGGCTTTTTAAATAAATTCATAAATATATTGTTTACTCTAGTAATTTGATTACTCCTTATAAACTACCACCCAATCATCATAAGTCTCAGTACTCTTGAAGCTATCACCGCTAGTATACCAGTGATCTTGCACTGTGACTGTCGGCTTGTAGCAAGAAGCCACTGCACCCGTAATATCAGTATAGCTTGGAGCTCTGACACCGTCACAAGGATAATTGATATCATACTGATAATCATGATAAAAAGTCTTATAGGCCTCCCGACAAGCTCTATCTGTACCACCAAAGCCCTGCTTGGTATCGGCTGGCTTACCTGGCATGGCTATATCTGGATTACATTCTGGAATATTATTTTTGTACTTACCCGGAGCCAAAGTATCATTACTAGAATCACCCCAATCAATAATAATATTTTTGATAGGCATATGATCTGGGTGAGCATAGTAGTAAAACTTGAAGGCAGCAAAGATTGATTTTTTACCAGACACATTGTCACTTTGCACATCATTGATAGTGATACCCGGAGTAGCTACACCAGCCACTCGACAGAGATCTGAGCCACAGACCTGCAAAATCACTGGGTTGAAATCTGGACCAGCTTGAGTATTTTGACCCGTACTAGTGATAGTGCCAGTATAGATATTGTCACCTGCATAGCTGGCATTGCCATTTGGTATATAGCTAGTAGTACCTGTATCCCATTTCAAATTATATGCTCGATAAAATAGATAAGCTAATTGCTGATGAGCTGCCGAGATTCCGTCAGCTTCAGCAGCATAAAAAGTAACCGCTGATAAAGGTGAAAAAACTGTAGCATTGACTGGCACACGGACATTGACGACATCGTGAGCCAAAAAGCCCAAAGCCGATCCGAAATGGGTAAACTTCACATTTTCGCCAGTAATACCACTGTAGCTCACTTTATCATTCTGTATAAATCCGGCTTTATAATAATATGAAATCCAAGTATTAGGTGTTGGATAATTATTACGAACACCGTTTTCATTTCTCCACCAAATATCTGTCCTGACCCATGATTTATCACCCTCAGGATCAAGCTGAGTCACTATCTGACACTGCTGGTAGCAAGCAGAACCAGTACAAGTAGCTCCAGCATTTGCATAGCTATATCTATAAGGAGAACAATAAATACGTAAATTTTCAGGTATAGTAATGCCCATTGGAAGATCAATAGAGGAATTTCTATAACCAGCATTCCAACAAGCCAACACATCGCTCAAACCTTTTTCATCTGTACAGCTAGCAACAGCATCAACACTAGATTCCAAACAACCCTCAGAATCAGTCTCTACATAAAAATTACCCACCCTAGTCAGATTACCAACGGCTAGCTCAGCCAAAGCTTCAGTAATAGTATTTTTGAGAGTGAGACCATCTATACTAAACACACTTGAATCTACTCTGGTCTTATTAAACAAATGAGCTACACAACCTTCAATTGCCTGAACATCTTTAATGCCCCCATCAGAACGAAAGCCGTATCTGATAGAACCATAATCAGGACACCAATGTGTTGGCACTGTCCCATGAACCTGTTCCACGCAAGTCTTAAATTTACAAGCATAATCCGTTCTATCACAAGTGCCAGATATGTCTATGGAGGCATAGACTGACTGCGCTTGTAAACAAGCTTGTCCTTTAGGGACACCTGCTACTGAATCACTACAATCCTTAGAACAATTACTTTTTAGTGAAGCCTTAACATAATAATTATATGACAAAGGATTACAGAAACCATGCGTAGTACCACTAGCTTCTATGGTACCGTTTAGTACTGAATGCCAAGTCTTACCAGGAAAGGCAGCTGCACAAGCATCACAACTATTGTAATCATCATCTGGAGATGTCGTGCCGCTAGTCGCAGGCTCGTAGCAACCCCAGGTTCCTGTCGGGATATATGCACTCGAAGAGGGAGCTGCGTTAAAATTTTGCAGGCTATCACCAATCCAAATACGATTGAAGCTATCTTCTTTAAAATTATAGCCAACATCTTCATCTAAATAAAACACAGAAATTTCATCACCCGTCGGAACATCAAAAACTTTACTCAATATGTTAAGGCTATTCACTGGCACTTGATTATTATTAGTACCGGAAGGCAGGATAAAATCATTACTATTAAATCTAGCCGCAGAAAATGATATTTCACCTCCTAAATATTTTTTCTCTATCCTATCCAAACCTATGCCATATACAAATTGATCATTGGTAGGATAATCATCTACGATACCTTCAGCTGGCACAAAAGTATATGCCTCCTCTTTTAAAAATCCATAAGACACCACTGAGCTATTACTTGCCAAGCTAGAGGCAACTATCTTGGACCCAAGAGGCACTATAGCCAAGGCATTACACTCGTTTGGCATGCTCGTAGAATTAGCTATACAGTAGACACGCTCATTATAGGTTTCAAAAGGAGTAGTCACAGCGCAGAACAAAGCATCGCGACCAGCTGGTTCATAGTAGCCAGCTTCACGATAATTATCAAACAAAGAGCTAGCCCCAGCTATCTGATCAGCTGGATACCACTGGTTACAGTAGTTTGTGCCATTAGTATCATTGACTACTTTGGCGCTAGAATCATACTCCAAACAAATACCCGGCCAATTAGAGATAGTTTCAGCTCTGGTCTTTTTACTGCAAGAACCATCACTACGCGATGTGCCATCGGTATTGTAGGTATCACAAAGATTATTATGTGCAACACCAGCGCTGTCTACACAATCAATACTAGCATCTGTGTCCCCCGAGCTACAAATACCATTAGGACTTGGGAGATTATTTGGATAATAGCGCACTTCACCGCCAGTGCCATAAGTCACTTTGACATAAGTTGTTTCACAGCCATTTGGCGTCGCTTTGATAGGATCTACTTGATCAACTTCGCACATATTGGCACCAGCATAGGCCTGCAATCTATCGAGGCGTCCCTGATCCGGAGAAATGGAGCTCGGAAATGGTGAATCAACCTGTGCATAGCCTCTAGTTTCTACTTTAAAAGTATTTTTTCCATTGACCACTGGGTTGACTAAACAACGGTTGGCTTTACAAACTCCGGTAAACTGATCATCGCCCAAAGTGACATTACAAGTGGTGCCCGTACAAGGGCCAGCATCATAAATCAGCTGCGGATCTGGAGCAGTATCTGTACCTAGATTAACCACGGTCAAAGTAGGCATTGGTAGCATATTGGGTATAGAGTAGCCAGTATAGTCATCATCACCAAACTGCACCCGATCATCGACACCAGTCGCCCTATCTTGATAGCTAGCTACAGTCAAGGCTGAGGTATCTGCATCTACAGGCAACCATTCGGCACACTTAGTCACGTTATTAGTACTATCATATTTGATACAGGTGCCCATATCTGAGCAAACAACTTTGTATCTATTATTATCCTTGTCCCAGACCACAGAAGAAGAGCGGCAAGCCAGCCACTCGCTACACTGCCTGTCTTTAGCTACTTTCAACAAGACATTAGAATCCAAAGTACAGGTAGCTGGATTAGCTACTGGATCGCAAGTCACTGGACTGACTGCACTGGCTCTAGATAAATTCAGATCATAGCTCTGAGCACTATCATAATTGACATTCAAAACAGTGTGATCAGCGTTCCAGCTATTAGCATCTTTGAATAAGACGCAACCATTATTTTTATTTACTTGACCATTGCAACTGGCTTTATCTATTTTACTATTATTATAATAATAGTAAGCTTGGCAATCTGGAGCCTTATAGACACCACCTAGTGATCTACACTCTCGTTCATTATTGATAGGCACATCAGCTCCCGATACGCGACAAGTGCCTACACTATCACAACCTGCAGGATCACTGGCATCATAAAAAGTAGTGCACAGATTTTTATCAGCTGGGCAAGTAGCTGCTTTTTGTTCTAATTCAAAATCAGTAGCATCATAGGCATTGTTGGTGTCCAAGCAACCCAAAGGCAAAGGGTCTTTGAGATTAGCAGTCTTAAACCAACCAGAAACTATATTACCAGCTACCATGACATTACTCTGATAAGTACAGGTATCGATACCTGGATCTTTGAAATAATAAGCACCCTTAGAGGATGAATATTC
The DNA here is from genome assembly GCA_030917205.1 of Patescibacteria group bacterium. Taxonomy (GTDB): domain Bacteria; phylum Patescibacteriota; class Patescibacteriia; order UBA1558; family GWA2-36-10; genus CALMZN01. Next base: position 9,305 of record JAUPVE010000017.1, read on the forward strand.
CTCACAACCCATAGCCTCATTCAAACACAGAGAGGCATTGTATTGGTCAGGGTCGTTGATCTTGTAAACTGTTGGTAGATAGCTTGGATTAGTCCTATCAGGTAGGCCTAAAGCCTGACAACCCTGATAGCTAGATGAGCAATATTTCCTATTGTCTGGCACCAAGTAATCTATGTTATCTGCTGGCACGGTCAAGCTTGATAAATCACCAGTATTAAATGTCTCGGCAAATGGATTGTCTGAATTATGAGTATCAATCACTGCCATACAACCTATTGCCTCTACTCGACACATGCTGGTGAACGATCTCAAATTGTAGGTATTTCTATTGGTATCAGTATAAGCCTGACAACCCAAGTGGTAGCCAGTATAGGGACTATCACAAGAGACCGGCGTAGACCAAGAATTACGAATAGCATATATATTGCTAGCTACTTCTTTGAGAATCACATTGTCGATAAAGACATCGACAGCATCAACATTTTTAACACCAATAAATTGTAACGAGGCATTATTTAAATTATAGGTGACTAACTGCTGATCACTTAACTCTAAATTCAAAGTAACAGAATACTGTTGCCAGTTATTCGCCGGAATATTTAATAAGGAGCTATCAGTAGAAGTACTTATATCTACCTTTAATTCTCCGGCCATTGTGCTATGTGGTAAGACAAAATCCCACTCAGCACTATTTAGTGTAGCTGATGATTTCATCCACCAAGACAATTGATATTGCTTTTTATTGGCAATAGAACCAACTGGTACTCGAGCACCTGCAAATACTGAAGATGTAACCTT
>JAUPVE010000018.1 GCA_030917205.1 Patescibacteria group bacterium
GGTAAGGTCTTGGATGAGCTGTACAAAAAATTTGTACGCAAAAATATTATCCAACCAACCTTTATTATTCATCATCCTATAGAGTTATCGCCATTAGCTAAGCGTAGGCCAAGTGACTCAAACTATGTGGAACGCTTCCAACTAGTAGTCAAAGGTGCTGAGCTGTGCAACGCTTTTTCTGAGTTGAGTGATCCTTTGGATCAGGAGAAAAGATTCAAAGAGCAGGCTGCTTTGAAAGACAAAGGTGATGATGAGGCCTTTGAAGCTGATGCTGATTTTGTAGAAGCTTTGAAGTACGGTCTAGCACCGACTTCAGGCTTAGGCTTTGGTATTGATCGTCTAGTGATGATTTTAGGAGATGTCGATAATATCAAAGAAGTGATCATGTTTCCTACTATGCGCCCTAAAAAAGACTAAATAAAATATTATGTTAGATCCCAAGTTTATAAAAGAAAATAAGGCCAAAGTCGAAGCCAATATCAAGAGCAGAGGAGTCCAAGTTGATTTGGATAGATTATTACACCTTTATGATCAGCGCAATACAGAATTGCTTGATTTAGAGCAAAAAAGAAATACTAGAAATAAAAATTCCAAGACCAAACCTACGCCAGAGATAATAGCTGAAATGAAAGCTTTGGGTGAGGACATCAATACTCTAGAGATGGATCTCAAGGTAGTAGAGGATGAGTTCATGGACCTGCTCTATCAAGTGCCAAATATGAATTTAGTAGACACTCCTATTGGTGCCTCTGATCAAGATAATAAGATTCTACGTACTGTCGGTGAGATGCCGGAGATGGATTTTATGACTTTAGATCATATGGCCTTGGGGCAGCAGCTTGATTTGATTGATGCTGAAAAAGGGGCGACTTTATCCGGGGCTCGCTTTTGGTATTTGAAAAATGAACTCGTAGATTTAGAAATGGCTTTGATCAATTTTGCTTGGAAAAAGCTACGCCAAGCTGGCTTCAAACCTATGGCTGTACCGCATTTGGTCAGAGAGCGAGCCATGTTTGGTACTGGTTTTTTCCCAGCCGAGATGAATGAAATATACAAGGTCAATCCTGGTGAAGATGATTTATTTTTGATTGGCACAGCCGAAGTGCCCTTAATCAATTATCACGCTGATGATTTGTTGGATCTTAGTGAGCCTAAAAAATATTTTGCTTTGACTCCAGCCTATAGGCGAGAGGCTGGTAGCTACGGCAAAGATACCAAAGGCATTTTGCGAGGACATCAGTTTGATAAGATAGAAATGGTTATTTTCTGTGAACCGAGTCAATCAGAAAATATGCACCAGGAGATTTTAAAACTAGAAGAAGATATTTATAAAGCCCTAGGCTTACCCTATCATGTGGTCAATATTTGTACTGGAGATTTGGGTCCGGTGGCTGCCAAAAAGTACGATTTAGAGGCTTGGATGCCTGGTCAAAATCAATACCGAGAAATTACCTCTTGTTCCAATACGACTGATTTTCAAGCCAGACGTTTGAATATCAAATATAATAAAGACGGACACAAAGATTACTGCCACACTTTAAATGGTACGGTCATGGCCTTAGGGCGTACAATGATTGCTATCATGGAAAATTATCAGACCAAAGAAGGTACTATCAAAATCCCAGAAGTTTTACATGAATATTTGGACTTTAAAGAAATAAAAAAGTAAATGCCCCTGACATTCATCGAAATAAATAGCCGTAATTTGCAACACAATTTACGGCAGTTTAAAAATATAGCCCCACAATCAGAATTATGGCCAGTAGTCAAAAGTAATGCCTATGGTCATGGTTTGTTGGAGGTGCTTAGTTTATTAAATGATAATAGCGATGTAGCTGGCTTGGCTTGCGTCAATCTAGATGAGGCTTTGCAAATAGCCAAAAGCAGTCAGCACAAAATCATGGTACTTAGTTATTTTGATTTTGATGAATTAAAAATAAAACAGGCGATTGAGCAAAAAATTATTTTACCAGTTTATAGTAGTGAATCATTTCGATACTTGCAGAGCTTGGCACTAGAGCTTCACACACAGATTGAGGTCATGGTCAAAATAGATAGTGGTACCAATAGACTGGGCTTCAAGGCAGAGGATGAAGCACTCGTGGCTGAGATTATGAGCGAAGAAAATTTTCTGGTGCATAGTCTTTATACGCATTTTGCTGAATCAGAAATTGCCAATTTGGATTTTAGCCAAGAACAATTAAAATATTTAAAAAACTATCAAGCCAAATATCCGAGGGTTAAATTTCACTCAGCTTGTTCGGCTGCTGCTATTGCTATACCCGAAGCTCGACAAGATATTGTGCGCTTGGGACTGGCTCTCTATGGCTTGTGGCCATCTACAGCTACCCAAGAGAGTGGACAGAAACAAGCGATGGATTTGCGACCAGTCTTATCCTTGAAGACTAAAATTATTCAAATAAAAAAAATTAAAGCTCAAGAAAGTGTTGGTTACAATAGGACATTTGTAGCGAACGAAGATTGTAGTATCGCTATTTTACCCATGGGCTACTACGAAGGCTGGCCTAGGATTTTATCAAACAAAGGTTCGGTCTTGATCAATGGTCAACTTTGTCAGATTGTCGGTAATATATGCATGAACTTGACTATGGTCAGATTAGCTAAAGGACTAGAGGCTAAAGTAGGGGACGAAGTAGTATTGATAGGCTATAGCGGTATGGAGTACTTGTCAGCTGATCAGCAAGCTAGTGAAGCTAAGACCATCAGCTACGAAATAGTTACTAGATTAAATGCAGATATCCCAAGAATTATTATTTAAGTATATATAATACGACACAAAGTATAAGTAGTTAAAACAAGAGGGAAGATGTCTATCGGTATCAAAACAAATAAACCCTGGCAAAAACATTCTAGCTATACACCTCATAAAGTCTATGGTTCTTATTATGATGAGCAGGTAAAAAAAAGACGGGGGAAAATTATCCGTATTATTTATGTGATAATTTTTGTTTTGTTATTTCAGAGTATATTCCAAGCGCCATTTTTGGCCCTCAAAAATATAGAGCTCAATGGCAATAGTTTTTATCAGTCAGAAGAGGTCAAGCAATACGTCCAAGGCAATCTAGAGGCTAGAAAGTGGCTTTTTTTTCAGAATAATAATTTTTTTCTTTTTGACTCTGATGATTTAAAAAATAAATTAATCAGCCAGTACAATCTATCTGATGTCAAAGTCAGTAAAGTATTTCCTACAAAAATTAAAATAGATTTTGTAGAAAAAACTTCGCAATTTATTTGGAAAAAAAATAATGCTTTATACCTATTGGATGCCAAAGGTCAGTTCAATGGTCAAATCAACGAAATAAACGATCAATATATTATTTTGGCTGATAATAGGTCATACCAGCCCCAAAACAACGAAAATATCTTCCGTCCTGATGAAATTGAGCTCATCCAGGGCATAATAGTCATGTGGCAGGACAAACTCTCCAATATGGCTAAAATAAAGGCCATCTCCATAGGCGATGATTGGTCAAAATTTGATATTCAGACTAATTTGCCTTATTTAGTGATTATTGACCCACAAAGCAAAATTAGTGAACAGCTGACAAATTATTACCAGGTCCTATTAGCGGGGAATGTAGTAGGTACAGATATAAACTACATTGATCTGCGCTACGGTGAAAAAGCTTATTTCCAATAGAGGAATAGTTGTTTGGCTACCATGGGGCTTAAAAAGTCGCTATCATAAGACAATATATGTTATGAGTATAATAACTCTTACACTCAATTTGACATATAGATTTCCCTTTGTTATTATAGATATATGGCTAAAACAAAAAAAGGCACTCTTCCCCTGCTGGAAGAATATTTGGTAAACATCCAATCAAATAATTATTCAGTAGAGACAGTTTATAATTATGAACGTGACTTAAAAACTTTTGAAGATTTTTTGTCAGCGGATATAAAAAAAGATTTTTTGAAATTGGATAAAAAGGACTTGATCAAATTCAAGGCCTACCTCTCCTCCGTAGACAGGCTGACCGCCTCTCAAGAGCTTGGGGAGAAAAAATTATCAAGCTACAGCATCAATAGAATTTTATCAGCCTTGAGATCTTATTTAAAATTTTTGTCTGATATGGATTTCAATTCACCGATTAATGCTGATGCAGTTAAACTCTTGAAGACCGAAAAAAAACACAGTCAGGTACCAGAGATGTCAGAATTGATAAAACTCATAGAAGCACCTGAAAGATTTGAAGTTGATCCTTTGGTTAAACTACGCAATCGAGCTATGCTAGAAACTTTGTTTGCTACTGGTATGCGTATTTCAGAATTGTTGTCACTCAAACGTCATGAGCTAGATGAGACTGGACGCATCTACATCACTGGTAAGGGTAAGAAGCAACGATTTGTTTATCTGACTCCGCGGGCTATCAAGCATCTCAAAAACTATTTAGCCAAACGTTTGGACGATTCTGCTTTTATGTTTGTCCCCTCTCGTGGCCGAAATAATACTAAAAAAAATAAAAGAATTTCTACCAACTACTTACAATTTAAAATAAAAAAATATCGTGAATTATTATTTATAAATATTCCTGTGTCAGCACACTCCCTGAGGCACGGCTTTGCTACCTACTTAGCTGAAAACGGAGCTAACCCAGCGGCTATCCAGATACTCCTAGGACATGAGTCACTAGATACGACTACGCGCTATGTCCATGCTTCTGATAAATACGCCGAGAAAGTGCATACCAAATTTCATCCGCTAAAAAATTAAAAATATCTATTTATCCACAAATAGGACTTGACCAAGATTATAGATGTGCTATTATATATATGTAGTAGAAAGCGTCAGCTAGTAAACTATCAAGTACCTAGTGGTACACCAAAATTTTTGTCTTCGGACAAACCAATTTCAGGACCATGTCCCACTTCGCACTTGCGGCCGCATATCTCTATAGATCATGCGGTCTTTCTTTTTGTACTCTTTACAATATTCTTGTCAGTGCTATTATGAATATACAACCAACAGCCACGACTGTCAGCTTGGAGCAGGTGTATATATCCCACATCCCCCTAATGAGACCCGTTCTCATTGCACCTGCACTACCATTCACGAGACCGCATGCCCCTTGGGTGCGGTCTCTAAATTTTTGGCTAAAATAAAAATACCACGCTATTTCACTAGGTGGCATTTTTTATTTGTGGATTTTTATGGTAGATAATTTAGAGGGTCAACTGGGACACCGTTGAGACGAATCTCTAAGTGTAAGTGCGGACCAGTTGACAATGGACCAGCCCCACGAGTACCAGGCATACCACCAGAGTAGCCAATGACTTGGCCCTTGCTGACAAATTGTTCATTTTCGACACTGATTTGGTTGATGTGACCATAGACGCTAGATAGGCCTTCGGCATGGACTATCATGATGTAGCTATAGCCTGTTTTACCACCATCTTTAGCTTTGGCGACATAGCCAGATTGGACAGCTTTGATTGGCGTGCCTTGGGGACTGGCTAGATCGATAGCTGGATGCTCAAAGACGTAGCGAAAGGGATATTCGGGGTCATGAAAATAAGCAGTAATAGTACGAGAGTTGACTGGCCAAGCTAAACCTGGAGTGGAAGTGTCCTCTTGCTTCTTTTGCAGTTCACGATTAAGTTTTTCACGAGCAATTTTTTCTAAATAGACTATATCAGAGTTAGCTTGACTTTGCTCAGCTTTAGCTTGTTTTAAGAGTACTTCAAATTTAGCTTGCTGACCTTGAGTGAGTTTGACAATTTCAGCTTTACTATTTTTCTGCTCATCTAAAACATCTTTTCTGTTATCAAGAATATTTTTCAAGGCATCAAGCTCAGTGCGATTATTTTCTAAATCAGCCTGGTCATTGAGCATGGCCATCTTGACTGTCTTCAAATCATTGACTTGCAGGACTACCATGTCTTGCATTTTTTGCAGTTGATCAATCTGATTCATGAAGTCACTAAAATTTTCATTGATGATCAAAATCTCCAGTAGGCTACTTTGCTGTTGCTGTTGATGTAAGGATCTCAATATTTCAGCGACATTTTCTTTTAAGCCAAGAATTTCTTTTTCTTTAGCTTGTATTTTGAGCTCAGTGTGATCTATTTTTAGGTTAGTAGCCTCGATTTCTAGATTGGCTGCTTGGATTTCTAAGTTAATTTTGGCAATATTGGAGTTCAAAATACTGAGCTGAGCTGATAACTCCCCTATTTCATTTTTTTTGGCTTCGACATTTTTTTCGTAGATAGCCATTTGTTTTTTGAGTTCATCAATTTGCGCTCTTTTGTCATTGATATCTTGATTGATTTGCCAGCTATCTACCTTATCGATGTTGTCTAGGGTATATTCGACAGCCAAAATATGTCTAGAAAATAAAAATAAGCCCAAAAAGCTTAAGCTTATTAGAATTATGTTTAGTTTTTTTTGTTTTGGTGTTATGACAAGCATCAAAATCATTTATAACTCTGATATTATATCATATTTTGGAAGATTTGGCAATATTTACTTTAAACTAATTTAGACTGAGCTAAACTCAGGCGTTTGAGACTTTCCTCTTGACCTAAGAATTCTAAAATTTCTACTGGTGAGGGGCTTTTATCTAGTCCTGATAAAGCAAAGCGGATTGGCCAAAATACATCACCCGGAGTTAAATTGTTTGCACTGACAATATCGAGTAATATTTTATTTAAATTTTCAAGCTCCCAATCTTCTTTAATAGTGGCTAATTTTTCTTGAGCTAATTGGAGACCTTTTTTGGTATTTTCCGGGGTGCTTTTTTTGAAAACAAGTTTTGTCGTGTCATACTCTGGTAAGACCCACAAAAATTTTGATAACTCAGTCAACTCTTCTAATTTATTGATGCGACTAGAAAATAATTTTAAAACATCTTCTGCTCTATCCTCATGTTGTGGCAAATATTTTTTACTGAGATTGATCAAGGCTTGATATTGATCATTTTTTGAGCTAACTATTTGGCGGATATATTCAGCATTGAACCAATCTAATTTTTGGCGATCAAAAATAGCGCCAGATTTATTTATTTTATCTAGTGAAAATGCTTTGATTAATTCCTCGATAGAAAAAATTTCTTGTTCAGTGCCTGGATTCCAGCCTAAGAGAGCTACATAATTGATCAGAGCTTGGGGTAAATAGCCGTGTTGTAAAAAATCTTCGGCGGCCACATCACCTTGTCGTTTGGATAGTTTACTGCGATCAGGGTTTAATAGAAGAGGTAAATGTACAAACTCTGGGGCAGTATAGCCTAGACCTTGGTACAGTAGGATGTGTTTTGGTAAAGATGGTAACCACTCTTCTCCTCTGATTACATGAGTGGTTTGCATATCATGATCATCAATCACATTGGCCAAATGATAGGTCGGAAAACCATCGGATTTTAAAATAATAAAATCATCCAGATCATCAGTTTTGACAGTGATTTGGCCATATATTTTGTCATTACAGACAACTTGCTCATTGGGGGTGATTTTATACCTGATTACTGCCTTTTCCCCTGTTTTGAGGCGTTTAGAGGCTTCTAGAGGGTCTAGATTACGACAAAAACCATCATATTTCGGTACTTGTTTATTAGCCCTCTGAGTTTCTCGTAATTCTTCCAATCTAGTTTCCGTGCAAAAGCAATAATAAGCTTTATTTTCGGCTATTAATTGTTCGGCTATAGCTTGATAAATTTTTATTCTCTCTGATTGAATATATGGTCCAAAATCACCACGACTAGTGACCTTGTCACCATCTAGCATCACACCTTCATCAGAATGTAGTCCAAAATTATCTAAGGCAGTAATCATTTTTTCGACCGCTCCAGGTACAAATCTATCCTGATCAGTATCTTCTATGCGTAAAATATAAACACCGCCATTTTGTTTGGCTACTAAATAAGCATATAAGGCAGTTCTCAAACCACCAATATGTAGATAGCCAGTGGGACTGGGGGCAAATCTAGTGCGAGTATTATTTTTTGGGATTGTCATATTTATATTTTAAAACATTATAATAAAAAACAAAAATTGAGCGATAAATTCTTTTGAATCTTTTGGGTTGTCTATATAGACGCCAGAGCCACTCAAAGCCTAAACTGCGCATTATTTTTGGTGCTCGAGGAATGGCGCCAGATAAAAAATCAATAGCCCCGCCTACTCCGACAGCGATACGAATGCTAGGCATCTTGGTCATATTTTCATAAAGCCACAAATCTTGTCGTGGCGCCCCCATGGTAGATAATACTACTTGAGGTTTATACATATTAGCTAGCGTGATACTATTTTCTTCATCACCAATATAAAAGCGTAATTTAGGAAATTTATTTTCTAACACACTTTTTAGCTTGTCAGCTTGAGTCAGTCCTTGGCTGTAGAGACAAAAAAGTATTTTACCATCATTGGCTATGACCAAGTCAATCAGCTTGTAAATCAATTGAGCGCCTGTCAGCCTATCGTCAATAGATATCTTGTGTCCTAAAAATTTCAAAGCGTGGATAATACCGGTGCCATCAATAGTTGATAAACTAGATTCATTGATAATTCTGGCAAACAGTTCATTTTTTCTAGCCGCCAAAATAAATTCTGGATTGACGGTGACAATTTGGTTTTGAGTGTCAGAATTATAAAATGATTGTAAAATTTCTCTCAATCTCAAGTCCGGCACTTTCTGAACTTTGATATTAAAAATTTGGTAGTCTACGACGTTCATAAATCAAAACTTTGTAAGTTGGTGTATATTGGTCCTTTGGGCGTCAATTCACTTTGCATCAAATAAAAATAATTGACCGCAAATTGATCAGCTACTTTCCATTCTTTTAGGGGTGTTAGCTGCTCGGACTCTACTTTGCTTTTGATCCTAGCTAGAGTCAAGTGCGGAGTAAATTTGCGACTTTCTAGATTAGCGAGGCCCGAGGCAAAGAGATTTTCTTCTATTTTATTGTATAGGTCAGTCAAATCTTGGTTTTCTTTGATGCGGATGAAAATAACTTCAGGATGCAAATCAGGAGAGGCTACTACCTCATCCAAGCTCAGATCAATTGGGTCACCAGTACTTTGGATATTTTCTAGGGAAGAGATAATTTCTGGTAATTTATCTAGTGGTACATTGCCTAAAAATTTCAAAGCTAAATGCATTTGATCGGGTAAAACTAAACGCATCCCCTCAGTCGGCAAGCCTAGCTGATTGAATTGTTTGTGTAGTTTTTTGGCTAAGCCAAAGTCTAGTGGCAAGCTGATAAATAAACGTAATTGTTCCATACGCCCATTTTAACCTAAAATAAGCCAAAAATCAAACTTTTACTTGGTGATCTGGCTTTTATTTGCTATAATATTATAAATGTTTAATTTAAATACAAATATGCGCAAAATAATCGCTTTATTTTGTTTGTTGTCTTTTTTGAGCCCTGTTTATAATCTCCAAGCTCAAATAGATAGCACACAATTTGACTATAATCTCATCCTCTCTGACGAAGAATCAGTTGATTATACGGCTATGTCTTTAGCCCAGATACAACAATTTTTACGTCAAAAAAATAGCTACTTGCAGGATTATTATTTTACTGGCTACAATCCTGGTCCCAATGAGCCTATCACCATGGATGAAAGTATACGTTTGAACTACACTAGAGCTCGTTCGGCGGCTGAAATTATCTACAATGCCTCGGTTGAAGCTAAAATTAATCCTAAGTTTATAATCACTACATTGCAAAAAGAACAAGGATTGATTGAAAAAGCCAATTTAGATCAAAGAGCCTTGGACTATGCGACTGGCTATTATTGTTTTGATGGGCAAGCTTGTAATCCCCAGTGGCAAGGCTTTGGTAAGCAGGTTCGAGCGGCTTCCCTACAATTTAGAGATTATATTGATAATATTCACACTAGGCCTTTTCAGCCAGGTGT
>JAUPVE010000019.1 GCA_030917205.1 Patescibacteria group bacterium
TATTTTCCCAATGCTTCATCCATGAAGAAAAAAATACTTTGGCTGTGACAAAAATAATGCAAGCCATCACTTCTCATGACAAAGATGATTTAAAAATTGTCGATAAAATCACAGCTTGTTTGATCATTGCTGACAAGTCCGATGTCCATCGCACTCGAGTATCTATCAAAGACAAAAAAAGTATCATGGCCGATATCCATGATCGCGTAAACTACGCTGTCACTGATAATAAACTTTTTGTTGATGACAAAAAAAAGACCATCACTCTGGCCATCAAGTTGGACACCAATTTTACCGATATTTTAGATTATTTTACTATCTTTGTAGAGCGTATGACCTACTGTCAAAAAGCAGCTGATTTTCTAAATTACGAATTCAAACTCAAAATAAATAATACTACCTTAGCGTAAACACAAGCCCCCTCTTTGGACCGACAGCAGCATATTTTGCCTCATCCCAATCAGCGATAGCGTACATCAAATTGTCTTGAGTGTATATAAAATCTGCTCCTAGTCTAGTACCAGGATCATTAGTAATAAATTTATCACCAGTAAATCCCTTGATCACCAGCATGTGATAGACTGGGCCACCGTTTTGAAAATTAGGATTATCTAGCTTCTTACCATCGGCTGGCACAATCACTGGCCTCCCCTGTCTCAATAAATCTTTTATTTTTTCAACTGTCAGATTTTCCACTACTTCCATTTTTTGATTGTACATCGCTAGAGCCAGCTCCATTTCTTTGGCTACTGGTAACTCTGGATGCACCCCCCAAGTCTTCACTTCCCAATCCACCATATCTAAAATTATTTTTTCCACTGCTAGCTTGTCTGGCATTTTTTTATTGGCATAGTAATGCTCGACCATGATCAAGCTGGATTCTTCACAGGCATCTTGAAAAGGCTGAGCCCAGTTGGCAGTCGGTGCTTGAGAAGTAAAAGGTACAGCTAAATTTATAGCTGCTAAATTTTCTGCTGGTTTGACCACTGGATCTTGTGAGGTGGTAGTCGGCTTATTTTGACTGGGACTAGTAGTAGTATTTTTTACAGGAGTAGTAGTGGTATTTTTATCTGTTGTAGTGGTGCCAGTACCAGCCTTAAAATCCTCATAGGTCTGGGCTTGGGGTAGCTCAATATTATTTTTATCAGACTGAGCCTGACTAAAATAATAGTAGCCAAAAGCAGCGACAAACAATATTACCACTAAAATGTATATTTTTCTCTTCATAAAATCATCATAACAGCTTTATTTGTTATTGACAATGAAGCTCATTTAATTATGCAAAAAGAAAAGAACCGAGTCTGTTGACTACGGTCCTTCTATCTGTACTCTAGTTATCGCCCATATGTTGGGAGATAAGCTAGAAGTTTGGGGTCGAACTGCTATAGTTCGCTAAACCATTATTGACAACGGTCAGGATGGTAGTGATCAAATCGATCAGCAGTTCGTAAACTCCGGGGGCGAATATCTTGAATAAGATAAGCAAGAAGACCAGTTGGAAAAAAGCGCCAATTGCTCTAAACATATGTTTGCTTATTAACTTCAAGGCCTGAAGAAGAACTCAAGGACTACGACTATTGTCCTTCTTTTTGGCTTTTGAAGCCTTATCCAAGTTCTCTCCAGACAGCTTTGCTCAAAAACCCTTTAAATAAGGCTGACTGGAGAGAAATTCGCTTTGTAAGGTACTTATTGCTCCCTTATATATAAAGACGGCTGAAAAGGGCTAATATTACAGCTCCGTCCATATTTTATTACGATATTGGAGGGCCTCTAGGATGTGCTCATCCTCTATATCTGTGGCCCCAGCTAGATCAGCAATGGTCCTTGCGACCTTCAAAATTTTGAAATAAGCTCGAGCAGAGAGCTGCATTTTTTCAGTGGCGACTGCCAATATTTTTTGGCTACTCGCTGACGATAGGCAATATTTTTTGACAGCCTTGGATGATAGGTCACTATTTAACAAATTTTGCTGACGCGCTTTTTGCTTTTCTCTGGCTGATACTACTCTAGCTAAAATATTTTTAGAACTTTCAGCGGTGTTTTGATTATTTATCAAATCATTACTTTTGACTCTCGCTACTGACATATGCAAATCAATACGATCAAGCAGTGGGCCTGATAATTTTTTCCGATATCTCAAAATTTCTGGTGGCGTGCAATGACATTCATGAGTCGGATCAGTCAGATAGCCACATGGACAAGGATTGGCTGTAGCTAAAAATATAAAATCAGCTGGGTAATCTACCGATCCTTTGATCCGCGAGACTGTGATAATTTTATCTTCTAGGGGCTGACGCAAAGCCTCAAGGACTGCGCGCGGAAACTCTAAAATTTCATCAAAGAATAAAACATTTTTGTGAGCCAAAGATATTTCGCCAGGCTTGGGGCTACTACCACCACCGACAATGGCCGAGACAGAAGCTGAGTGATGCGGACCACGCAAAAATCGACTGCGCACCAAATAATTTTCTTCATTGAGTAGGCCAGCTAGACTATATATCTTACTGACAGCTAGTGACTCATCTAATGATAGCGGTGGTAAAATAGATAAAAAGCTTTTAGCGAGCATAGTTTTACCCGATCCTGGTGGGCCGACCATCAAGATATTGTGTCCACCGGCAGCGGCAATCTCCAAAGCGCGCTTGGCTTGCATTTGCCCTTGGACTTCTTGAAAATCAAAAGTTGACTGACTAGGCGCATCTTCAAAAAGAGCTGGTACTTGGGTAGCTATTTTTTTCTGATTATTGAGATGACTAGTCAGTTGCTCTAAATTAGCGACAGGATAAATATTGACCCCAGTGATGACACTGGCTTCTTTGGCATTTTGCACTGGCACAAAAATATCTTGGAAACCAAAGTCTTTCAAGGCCGCGACCATGACCATGATACCGGGCACAGCTTTGACTGCCCCGGTCAATGACAGCTCACCGATAAAAGCCGAATGTTCTTTGATATCTCGAAGCTCACCACTAGTCTGCAAGACGCTGACAGCCATAGATAGGTCATAGGCTCCCCCGCTTTTTTGAACTTGAGCTGGAGCTAGATTGATCACAACTTTTTGCCGGGGAAAAACAAAACCACTATTTTCAATAGCGGCCCAGACTCTTTCTCTAGCCTCCTGCACAGCAGCATCTGGCAAGCCAACAATAATAATCTTGGGCAAATGCCTAGATAAATTAGTTTCCACCTCTACCAAAGTGCCTTTGAGGCCTTGGATGGCAATAGTATAAATTTTGGACATAATAAAAAATCGCTTTTCTTTTTCTTATCCTAATCTTACTACTAGCTAGAAATAGAAGTCAAGGGGACAAAAAAACCACCTAACTAGAGCCTGTCATCCTGAATTTATTTCAGGATCTCCGAGCAACTTTTGCGACTCGGAGATGCCGAAACAAGTTCGGCATGACAATAATTTATTGGCGGTTTTTTATTCCTTATTACGACTTGTAAAAATTATTTATCTAAAAATTTAAAAGTAGAGATTATTTCTTCCCTCACAGATACATTAGGTTTATGCTGTATTTCATCTGGAAAATCTATCCTGTACACACCATTATTGTACTCAAACATAATTCCATATGTTGCAGAATACCCACCGACAATTACTTCGTAAGCCTTGATACCAGCAAGTTCTATTTCAGATTCTTTTTGAATAAAAGCTTTATCATCAGTAAACATATCTTCTAGACTACCATAATGACGTTGACCCATCCAACTTCCACCCTTAGCATATTCATTATTCAAATCGTCCCAATAAGATACAGTCATATAAGTAAAATATCCAGGAATATTTTTACCTTCTAAATTTTTTGCCTCTCTATCAAAAACTTTTAAATAGGTTATAGTACCAGAGTTATCTTCTGTCCCCTCTTCTAATAAGGAGTTATTGGGGTACTTAAACTCAAAACCATACCTTTTATTAGTGTATAAGCTCCAAGAATCGGCACTTGTTATGGATTTATCACTAATATTAAATGAGAAACTATTTTGTAAGACTGAAAAATATACTTTACCCTGCTCTACATCAGCACTCTTAAAATTAAAAGTTGGTTCTGACTCATAAATAGAGCCAAACCCATCAGGATTTACGCAGGTTAATTCAATTTTTGGATCAAAAGTATGCTTTACACCACCATCTACCAATAAATTACTTAAATATGCTCTGCCGGCTACCCTATCAGCACCGGTGCCACAATCATCACTAATATCAAAAAATAATTTAACACCATTCACTGACATTGAGATATTATTATTTATGACAATTAAAATACGCTCAGATAATAAGTCAATGTAATAATATTCTTTGATAATGCTACCCATATCTCCCAGCCCAGACTCTAACAAGGCAATGTTTGGCTTATTGGTTTTATAAAATTTTGGCTCACTTCCACCAGGAGCATCATATATGACATTGTCTAGTAAAACTTTTTTTACTCCGTTTTTGCTAATATACACAATATTTTTTTGATTCTCTAGTACATAAGATAATTCTATCGAATCATATTGATATTTATTGTCTTGAATTACTACGCTTTTTTCTTTATTTTGCCCCTCACTTATAACTTTATCATTTTTTTGCACAACTTTTTTTCCATTAGTAGACACCATATTCAAAAGCACTGCCCCTGATAATAAAAAACATACTATCACAAAAGACCAAGCGAAAGTTTGCTCTTTCTTTTTATTTTGTTTTGATTTTTTCATAATTTTATTTTATTTAAGATTTACAAAAATCATTTATTAGTCAGAAAATATAAAGCCAAAATCAATACTACAAACCATATAATTAAATATTTCTTCCAGTGCCTCTTCAGACCATCCAAGTTAGATGAGTAAATAAACGGACCTAAGGCCGTAACACGCTTCCTATCTTCTTTAGTCGTATACTTCATTATGACATAAAAGAACCAAATTATACCCAGGGATATTACTCCTATTGCTATATAAACGATCATAAAATTAAAAAATAATTATCTTAATTCAACTGCCAAATTGTATAGTTCAAATAGCCAGCAAAGCTGACCCAGAGCAAATACGGTATCAATAAAGCGCCCGCTTTTTTATCCAAACGGAAAAACCATAGCATCAATGTAAAAATCATGAGCCACAACACAATGATTGCTATGAAAGCATAAAAAGGGCTATGTAAATTAAAAAATGCTACTGACCAGAAGATATTAAAGAGCAGATGCACTAGAAAAAATACTACTGCCCGATGAGCACTCTTGGAGTGACTAGCTTTTTGCCAGATGAGAAACAAGGCAATGCCCATCAAAATAAAAAGTGTGGTCCAGACAGGACCAAAGAGCCAAGATGGTGGATTCCAAGTTGGTTTGTTGATCGTCTGATACCATGTAGCTATCTCCGGAGTAGTAAAAAATGAGCCAATAAAGCCAGCACCCAAGCAAATCAACACCGCTGAAAATAATTTTACAATACTTTTTGTTTTCATGATTTATTTTTTAATTGTCTAAATAAAAAATAGCACACCCCGAGGAAAATATAAACATCACTCAGGTTAAAAACTGTAAAAAATGGTACATTGAAATAATCTATCACTCCCCCATACTGCAAACGATCCCAAATATTACTAGCAGCGCCGATGATGATCAGGCCATAAGGCCAGATATACTTTTTTTCAGACTTCAAATCTCTATACCAGACAAAAAGCAAAGCCAGAAATACCAAAAATAATAATGGATACAGGACTTGCACTGGCACAGGTAGCGAAAAAGCAATATTTTTATTGATATACAAAGCAAAAACACCATCCTCAGCGGATAATGTTTTTAAAAAGAATATTTTCAGGAATCTATCTAGGATCAATAAGCTCGCTAACCCCAAATAGTATTTAAACATAATATTTATAGAGATTTGCGCTTGCAATCCATACAAGCTGTGGCTGATGGGAAAGCTTCTAGACGCTTTGGATCAATCGGCTTGGCACAAGACTCGCACAAACCATAGTTACCCTCATCAATTTTACGCAAAGCTTTGTCTACATTGAACAAAGATATCTCTAAAGTCTTTTCTAAAGATAGATTCTTTTCAAAATCTACTACTTCAGCGGCATTCTCATCTTCTTTGTCGCCATAATCCTCAAACTTGGCACTAAAGTCATTACCATCTCCTTGGACTGTATCGGCGTTTAACTCACGTAATATTTCTTCGCGTCTTTTTTCTAATTCACTCTTACGAGTTTCTAAAAATTTTACATCAAATGTCATCTTGCAGGCTTTAATTACCACAATATAATAGCAAATAATGCCTAATTTGGCAAGATATTAGTGTCGGTTTTTTGACAAAATTAACAGGACGCATCCGAGCACCCCATGTTAGCATAAGCTTTGTGGGCCGTAAGTGCGTCCCGTAGCGTCTTCACACGTAGCTTTTGGCGTATTTGTTACGCCTGTAAGTTTTATTGGCTCAAAGCATATGTGCTTGTGAAAACGTCATGTGATTCATTCCGACTCAGAATCAATTGTAGAACTCCACCATTTAGCGGAATGATCTCGTTACCTATCCGGCAACAGGATTTTCCTTTTTGTATTTTGTTTTTGTTTTGCTTGTTCAAGCGTCGGTGGCTTGATTACTCAAAACAGTGAAGCTCTTAGAGCTAGACACTACTATTTGCAGTAATGTACAGTTCCAATTCATTTGTTGAAGGTTCTTATTTACTAACAATATAAGTATATCATATTTTAGCATTTGTGTCAAAGCTACTTATTGGCTAAAATTAGCATAAATAAAAAAATATTTTTACACTTGTTGACAACTTTGTCAAAAGTTACCAACAACTATCAACAACTTATCCACAGATATTAAAAAATACCCACAATACGGGCATAAAAATAAGTTCTACTATAGTGTAGAAGATAATTTTAATATTTAGACTACCTCAAACAAGCCTTAAAGCCAATTTGTAAATTATTTTCGTAAGATAAGACAGTCAAATTATTAATATCTTGGTCTAATAAAGCCTTCTTTATTACTTCATTTTTAATTTTAGCACTATTTACCTGCACTAAATCGATTATTTTGTAATCACCAGCAATCTGACAAAGTCCCAAATAGCTCTGGATGTTATATTTAGTCACAAATGTGGCTTGAATCAGGGATTCATTGTTGGACAAATAGTAATATGGGCCGATTTGAGCCCCATAAAACTGCCCTAAATGCCAATAATCATACTGCTGATACTTTAAAGACTCTAACTCTAGACCATCATCACTGACAAACTCGGTATAGACAGTGCCATCTGGCAGTCTATTCCTAGCCTCTTTCAGCTTCAAATTTGGCACCCAGTCCTTTATACGGGACTGCCAGTCCTCGGCGCTGGCCATTAGCCACTTGTCGCCAGACAAGAAAATAAAGTTATTCTTGAGGACTTGCTCCTCCATCTTTGTGGCTGACAGTCGATAATAGGGTAAGTCAGTCAATAATGGCTGGATAATATTTTGACTGACAATATTTTGCCATTCTTCAGTCGCATGATCACCAAAGCCAAAGACTAAATCGGCATTCAAAGGAAAGTTGGCTTGATTGGGCCACTCGACTGTGCTACTAGCATTGATTATCTGCCTCAACTTGGGTTGCCAGATATGCATATTGACCTGACCGTCTGGCTGTTGGTAAATATTAGCGTAAATATTTGGCAAACCAGTCTCGATTTTGAGCCATTTGGTCAAATCAGCCAAAAAACTAGGGGCTTCATTTTTTGACCAAAAAATATTGACACCCATGCCCAGATTATTGGTAGCTAAATCCATTTTGGCCTGATCAGAATAATTGTTTGGTAGCCAAGCATCACTACTCACCAGTACAACACTATCATCAACTAGTAGATAATTGTATTCCGGACGATTATCCGCTAGCCATTTGGCTGTTTGCTCGGCCTTGTCTAGACGTAAAAGAAAATTATCATCCTCTGAGTTCTCAAGTTTGAACCAAATCACTTCTCTGACATTCAAAAAGCCATTTTGTAGCATGTTTTTGAGCTCGGCAATCTTGGCTGTGGGCTCCTGACTATTGATGACGGATATTTTATTGATCTCGAGATTCTCGTAGGCACTAGTGTCAGTCCAGTTATAGAAAAAAGTAGTATTAGCTGGTAAATAAAGGGCCAGAGGCTGACTAGACTTTTTCGTCCAGGTCACCATGACTATCACTCCTAGCAGCAAAACACCAAAAAAAAGCCACCAAGCTTTACTTGGTAAAAAAGTAAATTTAATTGGCAGCTTTTTTATTGTGACCACTCTTATCTTTTCAAAAATGGTTTTTTATTAAAAGGTTTTTTGAAGGGAGGACGCTCTACATAGCCCTCTGGTTTTGGTAATAAGTCTTTGATAGACAAAGAAATCTTGTTATTTGCACTATCAACGTCCACTACTTTAACCTTGGCCGTATCACCGATGTTCAAAACATCACTGACCTTCTCTACGCGGTTGTAAGCTAGCTGAGAAATGTGGACCATGCCATCTTTTCCAGGAACCAATTCGACGATAGCACCGATTTCACTGCCACTATTTCTGTCTTTGATGATTTGAGTCACCTTACCGTCATAGATTTCACCGATCATAATATCTTTGACAATATTTTCGATCCATTGTTTAGCCTTTTGCGCTCCTTCACCATCAGTCGAGGTAATCAAAACCAAACCAGTTTGTTCAATATCAATTTGGACATTGCACTTGGCAATAATTTCATTGATAATCTTACCACCAGTACCGATAACGTCTCGGATTTTGTCAGGATTGATGTTGAGAGTGATAATGCGAGGAGCATATTGGGATAATTCAGCTCTAGGTGAGGCAATGGCTTGCTTCATGACTTCTAGAATTTGCATTCTAGCTTCACGAGCCTTGGTCAAAGTCTCTTTGACAATACCATAGCTGATACCACCAAGCTTGATATCCAGCTGGATAGCAGTAATACCAGTCTCAGTGCCAGCTACTTTGAAATCCATGTGTCCAGAGTGATCTTCGATGCCTTGGATGTCAGTCAATATCTGATAATGGTTTTTATCTTTTTCATCTAAGACCAAACCCATGGCAATACCAGCCACTGGTGCAGTGATAGGCACGCCAGCGTCCATCAATGATAGTGTAGAGCCACAAATTGAGGCCTGTGAGGATGATCCGTTGGATTCTAGTACTTCTGATACTACGCGGATGGTATAGGGGAAATTTTCATCTTTTGGTAAGACTGGCAAGAGAGCTTTTTCAGCTAGAGCACCATGTCCAATCTCTCGTCTGCCTGGACCACGTAAAGGCTTGACTTCACCAACAGAAAAGCCTGGGAAATTGTAGTGGTGCATATATTTTTTGACACCAGCTTCTTCCATGGAGTCTAGAGTCTGCTCGTCTCCGGGAGCACCTAGTGTGACGACTGACAAAACCTGAGTTTCACCACGAGTGAACAAGCCACTACCATGAGTACGAGGCAAGAGAGACACTTCGGCAGCCAGCGATCTGA
>JAUPVE010000020.1 GCA_030917205.1 Patescibacteria group bacterium
TTTAGTTAGACAAATCACCAATATTATTTACCCATCAAAACAACAGGTCCAAGGCGAAGCTGATGACCGTATCAATTTTTTACTCATGGGTATTGGCGGACCTGGTCATGATGGCCCCTACTTGACCGACACCATCATCATCGGCAGTTTCAAACCGTCGACCAAAGAAGCGGCTCTATTTTCACTGCCCCGTGACATGGTCGTGCCTTACAATGGCTCTTATGTCAAAATCAACGAAGTTTACTCCATAGGTAAAAAAAATAATGACCAAGGCGGAGAATTAGCTAAAAAAGTCATCGGTGATACCTTTCAGATTCCAATACACTACTACGCTGTGATTGATTTTGATGGTTTCATAAAAATGATCGACTCACTAGGCGGTATCCAAGTGACGGTTGATAAATCTTTTTCTGACTACCAATTCCCGACTGCTGATTATAAAATACAAACAGTGTCTTTTAAGGCTGGTGAACAAAAAATGGATGGCTTGACTGCCTTACGTTTTGCTCGTTCTCGTCATGGCAACAACGGCGAAGGATCAGATTTTGCCCGCATCAAAAGACAACAAAAAATATTATTAGCAGCTAAAGAAAAAATTTCTTCTTTCAACACTTGGATCAACCCGAAAAAAATTACCGATTTGTTTACCCTGTTAAACCAATACACTAAAACTGACTTAGAGCCTTGGGAAGCAGTCAAAATGATCCATATGACCAAGGGTGCCAATTCACAAAATGTCATCACCAAATCAATTGACGATGGTCCTGGTAGCTATCTCAAAGCTGGCTACGCCCAAAGTGGTGCCTTTATTTTACAGCCAATCAGTGGCAACTTTAATTCTATCAATAAGTTGATCAAAGAAATATTTTCTTATATCCAAGTTCCCCAAGAAAAAGCTAAAATTGTCGTACTCAATGGTACGCCAATCTCTGGCCTAGCTTTACAAGCGGTCAGTCATTTACAACAAATGGGCTACAATGTCTTGAAGTATGGTAATGACCAAAACACCAATAAAATAAGTACTGTTGTTTACGACTTCACTAAAAATAAAGACTACACTAAAAAATCTTTGGAAACTATTTTTCAAACCAAGGCCCAAACTGATGTGCCTTTGGAATTTAACCCAGCTGTCCTGGCAGAAAAGATGTCCTTAAAAGACCAAGATGGACAATGGGAAAAATTGGATTTCTTAGTCATCCTGGGACAAGATCAACAAGTCGACACTTCCAAACAACTAGTGCCGACCATTGACCCAAGCTTATTAACTAGCACTACACCAAGCTCTACACCTTCATCCACACCAACTAGCACCCCTTTAGATTAAAAAGGTGGTATAATGAAGTAAATAAAACTCTATGGCAAATTTATATAAAGTAGCTATTGTTGGTCGGACCAATGTCGGTAAATCGACTTTATTCAATCGCTTGATCTCCCACCAAAAAGCCATCACCTCTCGAGAGTCTGGCACTACTCGCGACCGCAACTACTCAGTCTGTTCTTGGACTGGTTTAGATTTTATTTTGGTTGATACTGCTGGACTAGAAGAAGAAAACAATATTGAAATAGAAGAGCAAATCCAAAAACAAGCCATCATGGCTGTCGAAGAAGCCGATCTAGTCCTCTTTGTAGTAGATACAATGAATAGCGTCATGCCTGATGACAAGCTAGCTGCTAAGATGCTCAAAAAACAAAAAAAGACCACCCTCTTGGTAGCCAACAAAGCTGATACCAATCGCTTGCGCCAACAAACTTCTGATTTTTTCCGCTTGGGCTTTGGTGAGCCAATCCCAGTATCCGCTAAAAGTGGTAGTGGCTGTGGTGATCTGCTGGATGAAATAGTCAAAACTTTGTTAGCCAACAAGAAAAAATCTAAACTAAGAATTGCCCCACCAGAAGCAAAAACTATAAAAGTCACTCTCTTTGGCCAACCGAATGTCGGCAAATCTTCTGTCATCAACGCTCTACTTGGACAAGAAAGATTGATTGTCTCCCCCATGGCTCATACCACTCGTGACAATCAAGATATTTTGATCAATTATCATGGCCAACATCTGACTTTTGTCGATACAGCTGGTCTACGTAAAAAAAGCAAAAGATTATCTAATATTTTTGAAAAGCTCAGTACTAAACAAAGTATCAAAAGTATAGAAAAATCCAACATCACTATCCTAGTGACTGATGTTTCCAAACCACTAAATAGGCAAGATAAAAATCTACTAAAATTAGCCGTGGATTCTGGTAAGGGCATCATCATCTTGGCCAACAAATGGGACTTGATCGAAAACAAAGATACTAATACAATCAATACTTTCAACAAATACTATCGTGATTTTTTTCCTTTTGTTACTTGGGCGCCAGTCTTATTCACCTCGGCTACTGCCAAAACTCATCTCAGTAAACTATTACCTTTGATTTTGGAGATCTGGGAAAATATGAACAAGACCATCGATGAGAATGCTTTGGATAAATTATTAAAAAATTCTGTTAAACAACATAAACCTTCTCGTGGTAAAGGAACAAAACACCCCTATATTTATAATTTGAAACAACTTGATACTAACCCACCAGTTTTTTCTATCAAAGTTGATTTCAAAAGTGATCTGCATTTTTCTTATTTCCGTTTTTTGGAAAATCAACTACGCTACAAATTTGACTTCAATGGCGTACCAATTGTGATACGCAAACAAAAAACACAAAATATTAAAGATAAGTCATAAAATATGAAACTCATAGTAGGTTTGGGCAACCCTGGCAAAGAATACCAGCAGACTAGACATTCTTTTGGTTTCTGGACTTTGGATGCCTTGTTGGAAAAAAAACAGCTAAAATGGTCCGAAGATAAAGACTGCCAAGCAATGACAGCTAGTTTTCAGGATGATCATGGCAAGGTAATTTTGTGCCAACCACAGACTTTCATGAACAACTCCGGTGAAGCAGTCCAAAAACTAAAGAAATTCTACAAACTAAAAAATGAAGATATCATAGTAATCTACGACGACTTAGATTTGCCTTTTGGTATTTTCAAAGTAGCCGCCAAGCGCTCTAGCGGTGGCCACAATGGCATCGAGTCGGTCATTCAACATCTCCAATCAACTGATTTTGTCCGCCTACGTTTAGGCATTGGTCCTCAGATTGGAAGTGCTGAAGATTTTGTTTTGAAAAAATTTAGTGCCAATGAAAAGAAAAAAATCCCAGAAATTATTGATTCCTGTCATTTGGCCTTAGAAATAATTTTGAAAGATGGCTGGCAAGTGGCCGCCAATAAATATAACTAAACTTTACGCAACCACTCTAAAAGTGTCCTCACACCATAACCGACACCGCCCACAGGAGTGTAGTCATTGAGTGGCTTTTCAGCATAAGCAGGGGCTGCTATATCAAGGTGGGCCCAAGATACACCTTCATTGATAAACTCCTGTAAAAACAAAGCAGCTGTGATCGCTCCACCATAGCGAGTTGTGGCGGCATTACGAATATCAGCGACTTGGCTTTTATTATATTCTTTATAGTCCGCTTCTAGTGGCAATGACCACATTTTCTCACCAGCTATTTCGCTGGCTTTTTTTATTTCCTGACCTAATTTTTCATCATTAGCAAACAAACCAGCTATATCAGGACCCAAAGCTACCATCACTGCGCCAGTTAAAGTAGCTAAATCAACTATTTTTTTGATGCCAATTTTTTGAGCATAAGCTAGAGAATCAGCTAAGGTCACTCGACCTTCGGCATCAGTATTCCAAATCTCAATACTTTTACCTTGCATACTGCGGACAATATCACCTGGTCGCATGGCTTTATCTGAAGGCATATTTTCACAAGCGGCTATCAAACCATGGACTTCAGCCTTGATATTGAACTGCTCTAAAACAGAAAATACTCCCAAAACAGTAGCAGCGCCACCCATATCAATCTTCATCTGATACATACTGTCTCCAGTCTTGATATTCAAACCACCACTATCAAAAGTCAAACCTTTACCTACTAAAGCGATTTTTTCTTTGACTTTGGTATTTGGCTTATAGACGAGATGAATAAATTTCAATGGTTCATGAGAGCCACGATCTACAGCCAAAAAAGCTTGCATACCAAGTTTTTCTACTTGCTCTTTATCTAAGATTTTCACTCGAACTTGTTTATTATTTTTAGCAATCTCAAGAGCCACTTCCGCTAAATAGCTTGGGGTCATAATATTGGCTGGCTCATTGACTAAATCTCGAGCCAAAATAGTACCACGAGACATGGCTTCGCCTAATGACCAATTTTTGAGAAAATTATTTTTCTTTTCTTTGGCTAGTTCAATAAATATTTGTTCAATATTTATTTGAATACTATTTTTATCAATTTTTTTGTATTTATCAAATTTATAACTAGACAAATACAAACCTTCAGCTAAACTTTGCGCTAAACGCTCATAATCCGCAGAACCCTGTAGCCACTGAGTAGCCACTAAGCCAATATTTTTAGCTTGATATTTTTGTAAAAAATTAATTAATAAAGCAGCAGTCTCTCGCCAATCTTCTGATGATAAGCGTCTGACTTTACCTAAACCCAGTAGAACGACTAGTTTATCTTCTAGTTTCATGACAAAAATATGCTTTTTTTGTCCCTGAAATTTCTCTTTTTTAGCTTGAGTAATAAAAATATTTTCTTGATTCTGAGCAAAGTAACTAATAGCCTTGGCTAGTTTGTCACTATCCTCAAAAACCGGGCAAAATACTGCCTCTAGTTTATTTTCTTTTAAATCTGGACTTATAATCAGCTCCATATATGTATCTGTTAATATTTAAGCTAAATTAACATAATCCTGTCAAATTGACAAGTAAAATACTATGGACTAAGATGATTTAGGTTTTCCGCAACGGTCAACCAGATCAACAGCCTGATGGGAGGTGAAAAATGCTGATAATCGAGATGAAATGTTCCTATTGCTTCGGCAAACTGGAACCCCGTGAAGATGACCAGCAGAAAACACTCAAAGAACTACTGGAAGAACCGCCGCGTTTTCACAACGCAACCTGCAGGACATGCTTCCTGGATCGGGAAGACAAGACTAAACAGCCCGAGCTGCCAGGCATGTGATCGACTACCGCCGCGCCCAGCTCTGCAACAGCAGAGTGAGGCGCGGCGGATCTTTTTTTTATAAAACAAAAATCCGCCTATCCAATATTGTCATCCCGGACTTGATCCGGGATCTCGCATTGATTTGCGGTAAGGCAGAACAATGTGGGATTCCCGCCTGCGCGGGAATGACATTATAGAAACTAGCGGATTTTTTAAATAAAAATTAATTTGTAGCTACTTTAACACTTGGTCCCATAGTAGAGCTTAAGTGAACTGATTTGATATATACTCCTTTGATATTCTGTGGCTTAGCTTTTTTCAAAGAATCCACAAAAGCTTCAAAGTTGGCTAAAATCTGTTCTTCAGTATAAGAGGCTTTACCGATAGCTAGATGAACATTAGCTGTGTCATCATTCTTATAAGTCACTTTACCTTTTTTCAACTCTTCTAGCATTTTGACAACATCAGTACCAATAGTGCCGGTTTTTGGGTTAGGCATCAAACCTTTTTGTCCCAAGACCCTGGCAATAGCCGCTAAATGTTTCATCATATCTGGCACAGTGATAGCGATGTCAAAATCACATTTACCAGTCTTTTTGATTTCCTCAATCAAAGTTTCTCCACCGGCTACTGTTGCACCAGCGTCTAGTGCCTTCTTAGCGTCAGTATCAGCTACGAAAGCAGCAATGCGTACTTTTTTACCTGAGCCATGTGGTAAATTGACAGAAGCTCTGACAATCTGCTCACCTTTTTTTGGATCAATACCCAAGTTGGCATGAGCCTCGATAGTAGCATCAAATTTTAGACCAGCTGTTTCTTTGATTAATTTGACAGCCTCTTGAGCTTCGTAGACCTTCAGGCCATCAATCTTGGTTTTGAAGTTCTTTAATCTTTTTCCAATTTTCATATTATTATTACTTGTGGAGGTCTTAACGCTTTATCGACTAAACAAAGCTCCCTCCTGATTAAAATTTATTCTTGAATTTTTACACCCATCTGACGAGCAGTACCAGCGATAATACGCTTGGCTGCTTCGATGTCAGTAGTGTTTAAATCAGACATCTTGGTTTTGGCAATCTCAGTCAACTGAGCATCAGTCAAAACACCAACTTTGTCTTGCAATGGTTTACCAGAACCTTTTTCCAATTTCAAAGCTTTTTTGATAAGCTCTGAAGCTGGGGCAGTTTTCAAGATAAAATCAAAAGTACGATCAGTATAGATAGTCATCTCTACTGGCACCACTTCACCCATTCTATCTTTAGTAGCATCATTGAATCTGACAACAAAGTCTTGGATATTTAAGCCATGAGGTCCTAAAGCTGTACCAACTGGAGGAGCAGGAGTAGCTTTTCCACCTGGAATCTGTAATTTCACTAATTGTTTAATTTCTTTTGCCATATAATTTAATTAATATCTTTTAAAATACTATACTTTCTTAATTTGTAAAAAGTCTAATTCTACCGGCGTTTCACGACCAAACATGGAAACTAATACCTTGGCCTTACCACGAGCTTCATCAATATCAGAAACTTTACCTTCATAATCTTTGAATGGTCCATCAACAATTTTGACCAACTCACCGATTTCAATGTCAATCTTGTACTCTGGCTCTTCTTGGCCCATACGTTGCAACAATGACTTCATCTCTTCATCAGAGACTGGAGTAGGTGTAGTACCAGAACCAACGAAACCTGTGACATTAGGAGTATTACGTACCACATACCAAGAGGCATCGGTCACAATCATATTGACTAAAACATAGCCAGGAAAAATCTTTTCCTTGATAGTTTTGCGTTTGCCATTCTTGATTTTTATTTTACTTTCTGTCGGAATCAGGATATCAAAAATTTTATCCTCCATATCCATAGATTCAATTCTCTGGTGTAAATTTCTGGAAACGTTTTCTTCGTAGCCAGAATAAGTGTGCAAGACGTACCAGCGTCGACCTTGTTGAGCTGTTTGCTTTGGCATAAGTGTCTTTAGTTTATTTAATCAAAACTAATTCTAAAATTTTACTCAAACCATAGTCAGCAGCGCCCAAAAAGACAGCCACGATTACGGAAATGAGAATAACCACTAAAGTATGATTAATAGTAGTTTGGCGACTAGGCCAGACTACTTTAGCCAATTCTTCCTTGGCCCCTTTTAAATAATCAGTTAATTTACTCATAATAGTAGAAAAATAAGTTCTTTAAAACAGCTTGAGAAGCTGTTTAATGTGCCAATAGTATATCATAAAGAAAAAGTTTTGGCAAGGGCTTTCAAAATACCACTTTTTAGCCTATCTTTCATCAAAATATGGTCGAAATAGCTAAACCGGCTCTTTTTGTAGGTAAGCCAATAAATAGTTCCTTTTGTAGTTTTGACCATCAAATCTGGTATAACCAGATCTTTTGCTTATTTTTTTGATCTTAAAATAGGCCCCATAAATTTTACGAAAATCCTCTTCACTAAAAACTCTTTCTATTAGATTCAAATCTTTCATAAAATAAGTATCTTTTTCTGGACCAGGACTGACTTTCAATAAATTTTTAGCATTTTTATCAGCATCTTTACATAGTGCTCTGACAAAAAAATATCCGCCATTTTTCAAAGTACGCTGAACTTCCCGAAGGTACACTCCTCTTTCTTTTTCATTGAGTGAATTGGAAGACGTGACATCCAAAACTAGATCAAAATATTCATCGGCGAATGGATATTTTACGCCAATGCTTTGTTTGAGATATTTAACATTTTTCTGAATATTTAAAATTTTGGCACGCTCAACTGCTATACCAATAGCTGTGTTAGATATTTCTAAGCCTACCACCATATTACCCAGCCCTGCTAAATAATTAGCATTTCTACCAGTGCCTGAACCCAGGTCCAAAACATGTAGATGACTTAATTCTAAGTTAGCTTCTTTTTTTAAATACTTAAAAAAACGCAAAGTATCATTTTGCGGTTCGGCTTTTTTGGTCACTAGTTTAGGATCTTGATATTCTTCTTCCCAAGTAGAAAATTGCGCCATTTATTTATTTCTTTAGAAATATATGCCAATTATTTTTGATATAGACTTCTTCCCAATCTTGCTTACTGATATTTTCTTTTGGTATTTTGATCAATAAATCTTGACCACCATTTGGGTAGCGGTCAGCCCAAAAAAATAAAGTAAAATCACCATCAAAAACGCTTGTCTGCTCATCATAAAAAAGCAAACTATCAATTTGTGGTTCTTTACCTTGATTAATTATATTCATAAAATCTACCGCACTTTCAGCCTCGGACATAGCCATAACCTCAGCTAAACGCTGACTATACTGAGCGGCTTGGTGACTAAAATGCGGACTAAAGGCGATATAGTATGACAAAGGTAAATAAGCATTGAGATTGGCCGTACCACTAGTCAACCAAGTACGCGACTTGTAATCTGGTACATATTGTCTGATGTCAGCGGCTAATTGCTGTGATCTATCATCAGCTTGTAAATCATTTTCAATCTGCCTGATAATCACCGGATCATCTAGCCAACGAATTAGGGGCACTTGAGAAAAAATAACTACCAAAAATACTAAAAAAATAATATTTGATTGTTTTTGATATTTTTCTTTGACTAAAGAAAAAATATGTAAAGACATGATAGTCAAACCAACAGCCAAAGCTGCCCCACCCAAAAACATAAAGGGCTTGTAAGCTTGGACTGGATGATAGCCAACTAGATATAAAAGCACACTGACCATCTGATAAAAATAAGAAAACGCCAAAACTCCAGCGATACTTTTGATGGCAATATTTTTTTTGTAAAAATAAATTAAGCCCACTAGACCCAAGAGTAGTAATATAGCTCGCCAAGAAATAGCTGACCAAGGATTAAAAGTAAATAAATCCGGAAAGACAAAAAACTTAGCTTGCCAGTTCTCTATACCATATTTGATAAAAGAAATAAGTAGTGGCAACCAAAATACAGCCGATACCAAGGCCATCAAAGCACTATTGATAACAAATCTTTTTAGCTGAGTTTTTTTATCCCGAGCTTTCAATGCTAAAACAAAAATAAGTGGCAATAATATAAACCACCAAAAATAAAATAACAAAAATAATAAACCAGAACTTATCCCTAAAAATACATATTGATTCTTGGTCCACTTGGCTTCTAGAGACAACACTGACCAAAATATTAGCCAAATGACGCAAAGTAAAGCTGCTAAGGCTTCATAAGGCTTGAGCAATAAAGCATCAAAATCACTGATCAACAGTAAAAAAATTGGTAATAAAG
>JAUPVE010000021.1 GCA_030917205.1 Patescibacteria group bacterium
TTGGCAATCTTTTCTTTGACATAGCTACTCAGTAAATCACTGGCATCAGTACTCAAGAAGTGAGAATAAAAAGTAAACATATCAATGGACTGTGGATAGGTGATGTACAAATTATCTTGAGACATGTATACAATCGACTGGCCGTAGCTTGCTACAAATGAAGTAGTATCATTGACTTCACCGGACTTGATATCCACCTTCATGGCCACATAGGTAGCATTGGCTGGAGTCGGTGCAATCGGGTGATAGATGTCTCCACAAGCAATCGTTAATTTTTCATCATTGTAACTCAATGGTCTAATCGGGCAAGGCTCTAGCTGATTGAAATAGGTATGAGTCACTAAATATATATCGTCACCATACAAACGAGCTTGGTCAAAAACAGTACGAGCGTCTGAATCTAACTTGATAGTCCATTTATTTTCTGGTTTTTCTCTGTCACTAATATCATAGCCATTGATTTCATTGCCAGAAAAAACTACCAGCATATTATCTTTGACTAAAAGCTCGCCACTTTTGTCGATCTTGGCTAAAAGCTTCATGTCATCTAAAGGTAGAGATTTGATTATATCTGTTTCGGCTGTAGCTTGAGGATAAGGATAATAGCCCATATCATCTACTGGCATAATCTCCATACCACCTATTGGGGCCATCACACGCCCATAATCATAATAGCTAGGCTGCTTGGAATAATAAATATTTTTACCATCAGTCTTGATAATATCTGGCTCATCAATACCAGATACTTGGACATTGGTCTCTGAATATCTATCAGCACTGGCGCCAGACGAGGCAGTAGAGCCGTTTTTGATAGACTCTAAAGAATCTGCTCCAAAATCAGTCTCAGCCATACTCGGGGCACTGACCATATCGCGAGAAACTACGCCCATGTTACCATAATAATCCGAGCTCTGGAGGAGTTGACCCTGACTGATATAATCTTTGAATTCATCAACTGACTTAAACTTGGCTAGCTCTGTAGAAAAATCATGTTTAATACTACTAGCACCGTTATTGTTCACTGGTGGTTGATTGTTTTTATTATCCTCACGCTCTTTGAGGTTGATAGATAAAAGATAAAGACCAATTCCCAAAATAAGTAAAAATAAAACAATCACTAAAGATAGTTTTATAGTTCCGTAGTGATTCGATAAGTTACTAGTAACTTTTTTTTGTTTTATAACTGGTATGCTTTTATTTGTTTTCATATTGTTTTTGTTATTTGTCCTCTCATATACTATAGCACAAAAAGCTAATTACCCCCAAACCTTCTTTGGCGATTACTATACTCTGCTAGTGCTAGATCAAAATCATCTTTGCTAAACTCTGGCCACATTTTTTGCGCAAAATATAATTCGCTATACACTGATTGCCAAGTCAAAAAACCAGATAATCTTTGTTCACCAGAAGTGCGTATGATAAAATCTGGATCCATGATATTTTTGGAATACAAATTTTGTTTGATCAAATCTTCGGTAATATCAGATTCAGCTACTTTATTTGCTACTATTTTTTGGACAGCTTTGACAATTTCATCACGACCACCGTAGTTAAGGCATAAGTTTAATAATCCTTTATCAGCTTCGGTAGTTATTTTTTCTGCGTTATCAATAACTCGCATAAAATGATCATCAAATTTACTACGATCACCTAAAATTTGTAGTTTAATCCCCCTTTTTGATAAATTCTCTGCTTCGTTATTTAAAAAATCCGTAAATAATTTAAATAAATAACCAACCTCTTCTTGGCTCCTCTTCCAATTTTCAGTAGAAAAAACAAAAATTGTTAAAATTTTTACACCTCTAGTCAAGGCATATTCGGCAATTTCTTTTATTCTATTAGCACCGACACGATGCCCCTCTAAACTTGGCAAATTTTGTTTTTTAGCCCAACGTCTATTACCATCGACAATAATGCCAATGTGCTCGGGTATTAGATTACTTTCATTTTTCATTTTTTTATTATAGCAAGTTAGTATTTTTTGGCAAATAGTCAAAACAGTACACGAAGAATATTTTACATCAAACATACAAGCGCCCCCGCTAACCCCCTAAATCCCCCTTAACAAGGGGACTTTTTTAGAGAAAAAAAAGAAAGGTCCGTCACCGAAGTGGCGGACCCGAAGTCTGTAGACTTGAAGACGCGGATTCAAAAGGTACGAAGATGAGCGATGATGACAGCACCCTTTTCGTCCAAAGGATGATTAATCACGCTGACTGAACCACGAACTGTCTTGCCCTCGTGTGTGAAAGTCACCACCTCGTTGAGATGAGGACGGTGGCATTCATCCACCATGCGAGTTATCAGATCACCATTCACGTTAAACACCACGGTAATCATTGCAAACTCCTTTCCAGCTCGGTACACGACCAATGGGCGGAAATGCCCAATTTAGCTTTCAAACTATTTTAATGCAATACAATAAACTTGTCAAACAAAAAAACTACCTTTTAACCCCCTAAATCCCCCTTGACAGGGGGTCTTTATAAATCAAAAAGCCTCCCCTGTTAAGGGGAGCTTGGAGGGGTTATTATAGAAAGTAATTTTTAAAATTTATTCTTCAGTCTTTTCTAGTTGACGATTGATCTTCCTGCGACCAGCTTCAGTCAATGATTGCTTGCGGATACGCACACTCTTGGGGGTAATTTCTAGATATTCATCATCATCAATAGTTTCTAAGCCTTTTTCGACACTCATGATAGTTGGTGGCACTAGGGCAATAGCTTCATCTGAGGCTTTGCTACGCATGTTGGTCAACTGTTTACCCTTGGTTGGGTTCACATTCATATCCATACCTTTGGCGGCATTACCGATGACCATACCTTCGTAAACCTCCACGCCTGGTCCAATATACAGTACACCACGCTCTTGGAGATTGAATAAGGAAAAGCCTAGAGCTTTGCCAGTAGCCATGGAGACCATGGAGCCGACATCACGTTTTTTGATCTCACCAGTATATGGTCTATAGCCGATGACGCGTGAGCACAAAATACCCTCACCTCTGGTATCAACTATGAATTCGCCACGATAACCAAGTAAACCACGAGTAGGCATTTCAAAAATCAAGCGTGATTGACTGCCGTGCATTTTCATATCAACTACTATACCTTTACGCTTACCGATTTTTTCAATCACAATACCAGACTTATCTTCTGGCACATCAATAGTTACTTCTTCAAAGGGCTCTAGTTTGTGACCATCTTTTTCTTTGATAATGACTTGTGGTTGAGAAACTTGCATTTCAAAACCTTCACGGCGCATATTTTCTATCAAGATAGCAATGTGTAATTCACCACGTCCATACACTTTGTTGGTGTCATTGGCAAAATCTATTTTCAAACCCACATTGATTTCTAATTCTTTTTCTAGACGCTCACGCAATTGTTTGCTAGTGACAAATTTACCTTCACGACCTGCAAAAGGAGAGCTATTTACTAAAAAGTCTAGAGAAATAGTTGGTTCATCGACTGTGATAGCCGGTAAGGCTTCTTGCTCATCGGATAAACACAAAGTTTCACCAATATCAATATCAGGAAAGCCGGCTACCATGACGATATCACCAGCTAAGGCTTCTTCAGTTTCTATTCTTTCCAAACCACGGAAAGTAAAAAGTTTTGTAATACGACCAGTTTTACTTTCGCCACTTAATTTTTTTAAAACTAAATTACCTTTATTTTGCAAACGACCTTCATAAATACGGCCAATCGCAAGGCGTCCCAAAAAATTATCATAACCAAGATTGAAAGGTTGAAAACGTAAAGGTAAATCCAGCTCAGCTTTAGCTGGCTGTACTTTTTCTAAAATAGTATCAAGCAATGGCATGATATCTTGAGAATCGTCAGTCAAATATTTTTTAGCAATACCATTTTTGGCAATAGCATAGACAGTAGTGAAATCAAGTTGCTCATCAGTCGCTCCTAGATCCATAAACAATTCAAAAACTTGCTCATGAGCTAAATTTGGATTGGCGGCTGGTTTATCTATTTTATTAAGAACTACAATTGGTTTCAAGCCTAGTTCTAGAGATTTTTTCAAAACAAATCTTGTCTGAGGCATGGGACCTTCTTGGGCATCCACTACCAATAAGACACTATCAATAGAACGTAATACTCGCTCGACTTCTGAACCAAAGTCAGCGTGTCCGGGAGTATCGACTATATTGATTTTTGTGTCTTTGTATAAGATAGAAGCATTTTTGGAATAAATAGTAATACCACGCTCTTTTTCTAGCGTATTTGAATCCATACCTACACTTTCATCCGACATCATGCCGGTTTGTTTGAGGATGGCGTCAGTCAAAGCAGTCTTGCCATGATCGACGTGAGCGATAATTGCGATGTTTCTGATTTCCATAGGCACATATAATACCAGAAAATATCATTCTTGGCAAGGCTTACTAGTAAAAACGATTTATTTTGCTCTAACAAATACAAAAAACGACTCGTTGGAGTCATTTTTCTAAAAATTACCTAGCATATTTTATGCTTAAATTAGCTCGATATTAATAACTTTATGACTTATGAATCTATATAATTTAGCTGGTCTGGATTTAAAGCCAATTTTTTTATCTCCAGTTTCTTGAATAACATTTAATTTTAATATCTTTTTTCTAAAATTCCTTTTATCAATTTTTCTTTCGAGAATTATCTCCATGGTAGTTTCTAAATCCGTTAAGGTAAATTCTCTAGCTATTAACTTAGAAATAATAGTAGAATAGGCAACTTTAGATTTTAACCTTTCTAAACCTACTTTTAACATTTGATTGTGATCATAGGCTAATTTATCAATTTTTTTTATTGATGACCATTTCAACTCTGAATTATTTGTTTTTTCAATTTTTTGCAAATCTGGCCAAGATAGACAGCCAAAATAAGCAACAGACACCACTCTACCTCGTGGATCTCTGTCAATGTCACTAAAAGTATAAAGTTGCTCTAAATGTATTAATGATTTTTTAGCTAAACCGGCTTTTTCAAAAACTATTCTAGCTACCGCCCCTTCAGCTGTTTCTTTTGGCTTGACTAATCCACCAGGAAAACCCCAAATATTTTTAAAATAAGGTGGTCGATTAATTTTAATCAATTTAACCAACAACTCATTGTCGTAAAAAGAAAACAACAAAACATCTGTAGCCAATACAGCGAATTTGACTGGTTTATTTTGTTTGTTATTATTATTTTTCATTATCTTTGGCTAATTGATCAATCGCCTGAATAGCTACTTGTAAACGTTTTTCTGGCGAGCCTTCAACAATAATAAAATTTTTATGGGCTTCTTTTAATCTTTGTATAAAAGTTTGATGCATTTTATGTCTAATACCTTCACCATCCCTGGTACCGTCTTGCACAAATGGAATTTCATCTCCAGTCAAAATATATAAATCATGATCCTTGCTACTAGCTATCTCTTCAACCTTGGCCGAACGCTGACCCATATACCTTTCGTGCCAAATAGCAGTGGCAAAAGAATCTGTATCACAAATAACCAAACCATTTGAGTTTTCAGCTAAAGAATCCTCAATGGTATTTTGTGTTTTGGCAATCATTTCAAACTCTTCGGTACGCCATTGATTGGCTTCGGAAGACATTAATTTACCTTCACTATAAAGTCGACCATATTCAGGCACCCAGACTGTATTATAGTGTTTGGCTAAATCTCTAGCTAAAGTTGTTGTGCCAGTTGATTCTGCACCAACTACACTAATACGCCAAGCAAAATGAGACCTAACACAAGGCTCTAAATAAACAGAATATTTCAAAGGGTTACTCCTCACAATAGTTGCAGAAATTGGTACAAAGGTACGATCTCTATCAACTAGCACATGAATAGAACCCATAAATGAAGCATAGGGATCACCATAAGACTCGGAGGTAAATACTGCATCTGGCACGTAACCCAAAACATCCAAAGTAAATTTTGCCCAGCCCTCAGAATCATCGTCATCCAATTTATTATCTTCCACAACTTTTATATAAACATCTGGGTGAATACGCTTGAGCCATTCTGCACGAATAGTACCAGGAATTGTTTCTGAGCGTTTCCAGCATAAAATGACCGTCAGTTCATCGCATTGAGATTTGGCGGTATCTATGAGATATTTATGCCCTTTGTGTGGTGGATAAAACTTACCAACCACTAGACCTCTTTTAAAATTATGTTTTAAAAATTTCTTCATATTAATTTACATTACGATATTTTTTCAACCATTTTACTAGACCAAAGCAGGCTATAATTAAAAACAATAGATATTCCAAGGAAATAAATTTTACTCCTTTGACCCAATATAACCACACGCCAATAATATCAACTATAATCCACAAAATCCAACTTTCTACTTTTTTACGTACTAATAACCACTGAGCTACAAAGCTCATAATAGTAGTAAAAGCATCCAAGAGTGGATAAGCTGCCGCTTCAGTAAAATACTGGGGTAGATAAATATGTAAATTGGAAACTATAAAAGTCAAAATAGCTGTGCCAACAATAATCAAAAACAAATAAATAATATTATTTTTTGGGGAGTTTAAGGTAATTTTTAATTCATTATTTATATCTTTTGTTAATTTATCTTTAGGATGAAGCCAAATCCACCAACCAAAAAATCCGGTGATTAAAAAATATATTTGTTCAAAAACATCTGAATAAAGTCTAATTTGATAAAACAAGGCTAAATACAAGATACTACCAATAATACCCACTGGCCAAGATAAAATTTTGGCCCTGGCGGTCAACCAAACACACCAAATAGTAAAGATGGTGCCAAAAAATTCTATATAGCTCATCTGATAATCAAATAAGGTAAAAAAAGTTGAGTTAATGCTAAATAAATTAATAATCTCTGTCATGTTGTTTGTGGTTAATAGTGTATTAAATACACTATATCACTTAAATAAAAAATGGTCAAGAGTTATCCCCTTCTACATAAAAACGACTCAAACGAGTCGTTTTTCTTAATATTATATTACTATTTTTACTCTACTACTTCTACTTTTTTCATCTTTACTTCTGCAAGTGGTCTATCACTAGCATCTACCTTGGTCGCTGCTATAGCATCGACTACCTCCATACCAGTCACTACTCGTCCAAAGATAGTATAGTTGTGATCTAGTGGATAGTCTTGATGCATGATGAAAAACTGACTGCCATTGGTATTGGGGCCGGCGTTGGCCATAGCTAGTACACCTCTGACATAGCCACGTTTGTATGATTCGGTATTTGGATTCAGCTCATCAGCAAACTGGTATCCAGGGCCACCTCGGCCAGTACCAGCTGGATCACCACCTTGGATCATAAAGCCAGAAATGACCCGATGAAAAATCACGCCATCATAAAAGCCTTTTTTGGCTAAAGTCACAAAATTATCCACTGCCTTAGGGGCGTCATTATCAAATAATTCTAAAGTAATATCGCCCTGACTAGTTTCTATTTTTACATTTGTCATTTTAGTTTCTGTTATAGACAAATCTTCAGTTTCCAAAGTTTCCAAGGGAAGCTGATTGTCTAGTGTATTAGTGTTAGCATTTAAATTTTCATTGTTGGGAGCAATAGCCTTTTGATTAAATTTGATAAAAAATAACCAAACAATCAAAATGAGTAAAAGCACTCC
Organism: Patescibacteria group bacterium; assembly: GCA_030917205.1. Taxonomy (GTDB): domain Bacteria; phylum Patescibacteriota; class Patescibacteriia; order UBA1558; family GWA2-36-10; genus CALMZN01. The sequence goes on from JAUPVE010000021.1 coordinate 7,607, forward strand.
TCCACCGATTTTTAACCAAGTATTTTTTGTGTTTAAAGTCATAATCTTAATTTAATTGCATAGACTATTAGCAAAAAGCTATTTTATATTTAATTAAATTCTAAATATTTACCACCGCCAATAATTTCAACTACTCCATCCACCACTTTTAAAGCAGACTGGTCGTCAAGAGCATACGTTTTTCTACTAACATCTTTCATAGCCTCTTTAATATTATCTTCTACGCGCACAGCAAAGTGAGGGTTATTTAAATGAGGTAAAAAATAAAAATCAACTAAGCCCAGACTTGTTATTTTATTTTGCCTCGCCCTTTCTCCATATAATTTTTGTGAGAGCGTAAGATCTAAATCTGGCCCAGTGACCATACTACCCGCACTCACACCTACATAAACTTTAGTTTTTAAAAAATCTAACAAAGCATTTTTAAAATGTAACTTATTCATGCACTCCATCAAATAGCTACTATTTCCACCTTCAAAAAATAGAACATCAGCTTCTTCTAATTGTGGTCGCCAAATATTTTCTGGTACCGCAATTATGTCTGTAATCGTAATAGTTTTAAAATTTTGTTTTTGAATATTTACCAAGTCATCTATAAACCAATTTTTATCACCAGTTTGAATATTTGAAGCCGTGGAAATAAAAACAAGAGAAGTATTCTCCGGTTTTTTACCCACTAAATCAAACAGAGCTTCAGCTATAATTTTATTGGAAAGCCCATTTGAAGTAAGTAGTAATTTCATAAAATAATTTTTATTTTGCACTTTGCCTCGAGACTCTCACTTTTTTGGCCGAAGGCCAAGTGAAATTGGCTCGGGGATAGGGACTCGAACCCCAATTCTCAGGACCAGAACCTGATGTCCTACCATTAGACGATCCCCGAATAATTTAAATTTGTACTTATGACCACTACGCGGCAAATATTTATTCTTTTGAATACTTGCCCCGTTATGAGCGTAAGCGAATTTGCGGGACCATTAGACGATCCCCGAATATATTAAAATTTATCTCTTAATTCTTTTTTACCTTTAGCTGTCTTATAAAATTTTTCTTTTGCGTAGGCTAAATACTTATCATTATAGTATTCAAAATATACTAGTTTCATCGGTATTCTACTCTTAGTAGATTTTACATGTCCCGCATTATGATATCTTAACCTATTTTCAAGATTTGCAGTACAACCTATGTACAAATTGCCATCTTTAACACTTTTTAAGACATAAACTGTAAACATGACTTTAAGTTGTCCTACCATTAGCCTCGCCTCTCAGCCGTGCTACGAGCGAGGCCGTAGGGCGTAGCCCAACGGGCTACGGCCGAGGGACGATCCCCGAATGGCTTGAAAAATAATATTACAATTAAAACATTAAGTCAATCAAATCAACTCTCC
>JAUPVE010000022.1 GCA_030917205.1 Patescibacteria group bacterium
TTTTTTTCATCCCGTTAGAAATTTAATTTATTTTGCCCATCCTTCTAGTTAGTTTGGTTTTTTACTTTTATAGCTTCTTGGTAGAGCTCTAAATACTCTTTGGCTGGTATCTCCCATGAGTAAGAGGCCTTCATACCTCGACAGGCCAAGTCCCGCCAAATCTTTTTGTGTTTGTAGGTCTCTAGAGCTCGAGTCAAGGAAATTAAAAATTCTTTTTGATCATAATTTTTGAAAGAAAAACCATTACTAGCCTTGTTGTCTGGCTCAAAGTTTTCTACTGTGTCATTCAAGCCGCCGGTCTGTCTGACAATCGGCACACAGCCATAGCGAAAGCTAATCAGCTGATTGATGCCACAAGGCTCATGATGCGATGGCAACAAAAACATATCTGATCCAGCATACACCAGGGTTTCATATTTTTGATTTTCTTGATGAGATGGTATGACTGCTAATTGCTGGGGGTATTTTTTCGACAATTTCATGAATTCTTTGATGTAGCTTTTGTCTCCTGCCCCGATGATAATAAGCTGGGCACCCATGTCCATGATATTACTCAAAGTATTCAAAATCAAATCAAAACCCTTTTGATAAGTGACGCGTGAAGTGGTGCAGATTACTGGCACATCTTGGTCAACTTTGAGACCAAACAATTTTTGGATGTGCTCTTTATTGACTTTTTTACGCTGAATTTTTTTGTGATCATAGTTGATGATCAAGTTTTTATCATTGATGGGATTATATTCTTTATAATCAATGCCATTGACGATACCATACAGACGATCTTTTCTATTGCGCAAAACTCGGTGCAAATCCTGACCAAAAGTTGGCTTCAGTATTTCTTCAGCGTATGTTTCAGAGACAGTGTTGACTACATCTGAATAGATAATAGCTCGTTTAGCAAAATTTATATACTCAACACCTTTGTTATTAAACAGTGGTAAAGCTTTGACGCCCTTATCTTTTTTATCGGCTGGTACCTCCCACCAGTTGTGACCAAACTGAAAAACCAAATTATGAATGGTGTATACCATGGCAGCCTTGGCTAAAGTTTGGCTTTTTTTGAATCTATTTTGTCTCAAGTATGGTATGAGTCCGGTGTGCCAGTCATGACAGTGTATGATGTCAGCCTCAAATTTTAACAAAGATAGTAGTTTCAAGGCCGCAATATCAAAAAGATAAAAACGGGCATTTTCATTCTGCGCACCATAGAGCTTCTTATGTCGAGAAAAATATTTTTCATTACCAATAAAATATACCTTGAGGCCTGGTAAAAGCTCTGCTCGATAATAGCTGACTGACTCTTCGTTTTTGTCGTCAATTTTTATTTTGACGTCACTAAATATTTTTTTAATACCAAATTTTTCAGCTTGAATGAGCTTGGTATAAAATGGCGTAATAATAATAACCTCCTGCCCGAGGCGATGTAGAGCCTTTGGTAGAGATCTAGCTACATCACCCAAACCACCTGTCTTGGAGTAGGGATGCACCTCAGCCGAGATTGAAACTATTTTTAATTTTTTCATTATTTCCTAAGTAAGGTATTAAATGAAGCTCCGGCAATAGCTATAGCCAAGGCATCGGCTGCGTCATCGGGCTTGGGTACAGCTGATAATTGCAAAAGATTTTTGACCATGAGACCCACTTGCCTCTTACTAGCCTGCCCAGTGGAGGCAATGGCCTGCTTTATTTGTAGAGGAGTAAGTTCTAATAAATTTATTTTCTTAGCTACTATAGCCAGTAGTAGGACACCTCGGGCCTGACTGACATCAATAGCTGTTTTGGTATTTTTAGCAAAAAATAATTTTTCTACTACCACGAGATCTGGCTGATACTCAAGTAATAGCTGACTGGCTTCATCATATATTTCTAATAGTCTGCTAGAAAAATTCTGACCAGCCTTGGTCTTGATGCTCCCGCAAGTCAAGTATTGAAATTTATTGTTCTCGCGACAAATAACACCAAAACCAGTGTCAGCCAAACCAGGATCAAAACCTAAGATAGTAAAATTTTTAGGCATAATTATATGTCGGCGTTGATATGGATATTATTCACATCATCCATTTCATCTAGTTCATCCAATAATTTTATCAATTTTTCACTATCTTTGACTGCTGTTTTATTTTTTGGTACATAGACTATTTCTGAAGAACTGATTTCAAAACCACTGGTCTGTAAATTATTTTTGATCTTTTCTAGATCGTTCATTTCAGTAATCAGTCTAACTGGTTCTTCATTGATCAAATCAATGATACCCATTTCAATTACCTGTAATTCTTCTTGCTCGTTTAATTTATCTTTTTTCAGAACTATTTCGCCCCTGATATCAAACATCCACAAGACGCTACCACTACCGGCTAGACTGCCATCATATTTTGATAAGGTCTGTTTGAGGTTGGCCACGGCTCTGTTTTTATTATCAGTAATAGCTTCAATCACAATAGCCACACCATCGGGACCATAGGCTTCGTACAACAGATTTTCAATATTATTTTCTCCACCTATACCACTGGCTCTTTTGACGGCCCGTTCAATATTGTCTTTGGGCATGTTGAAATCCCTAGCCTTATCAATGGCAATGCGCAATTTAAAATTGCTTTCTGGATCGGCACCACTTCTAGCCGCAATAGTGATATTTCTAGATAGTTTAGTAAAAAGATTGCCACGCTTAGCATCAATTGCTGACTTAGCTCTCTTGGTTGTCGCCCACTTGGAATGTCCACTCATAGGAAAATATAGTATTAATTTATGTAGGTATCTTAACAATATTAAAGCAAAAAATCAACCATTTTTACTTATGCACTTGACTTAGCTTTTGAATGATAATAAACTAGAGTTAGTCACAAATTCATTACTTTCCTAGGGCCAACACACGCCCAATCACGATATCTCCGCGCCCATGCCTGGCGGAGATATTTTTATTATTTTCCAATAAATCAGACCCCTCAAAAAACCTTCTTTATTGTTTATTTTTTTTCTGTTAGAATTGACCTATGCCTAGCGAACAAAAATGGCTTAAATTTAAAAAATTTTTCTTTCAATTTAAACTTGATTACTTTTTTATTTTCTTAAGTTTAGCTATTTATTATACTTTTTTACAATGGAACAACTATATAGGCGATTCCGACGGCTATTACCATGCCAAAATGGCTCTTTTTTTACGAGAAGGCATCTTGCTCAAAAATCTACCTTGGATGCAATTCAGCTCTATAACTGAACATTTTACTGACCACCAACTACTATACCACCTATTACTAGTCCCCTTTACCTACATCAAGACGCCACTCATTGGGGTAAAAATAGCCACTGTGCTTTTTGCCGCCATGATGGGCCTGACTTTTTATTGGCTATTTAAAAAACTCAAAATTACTTGGCCCTGGCTCTGGACTTTTCTAATTATTAGTTTGGCGGATCTAAATTTTCGCCTAGCCCTAGTCAAGGTCAATAGCTGGTCTTGGATTTTTATTGCTTTCATAATATACAGCTTATACTACAAAAAACGCTGGCTTACTTTTTTCTTGAGTTTTTTCTTTGTCTGGCTCTATGGTGGCTGGCCCATCGCTGGATTTATTGGTTTTATTTTCTGGCTAGCTAGCAAAATATATGACTATATCCATCATAAAAAAATCAAGCTTTTTAGAAATAGACTAATTATAACTTGGGAGGATAGGAATAAATTTATTGCTGAGCAAAAAATGCTAATTTTCTTATTGGGTGGACTGCTAGCTGGTGTGATTTTTAATCCCTATTTCCCCCATAATCTCAAATTTTACTACGAACAATTTTTTCTGATAGGTGTGATAAACTATGGCCATGTTTTTTCAGTTGGCGCAGAGTGGTATAGATTATCACCAATGATGGTAGTTTCATCTGGTTCACATTTTTTTGCTCTAGGAATTTTAGCTTTAGTTATATTATTTTTTAACTACAAAAAAATCAGTCATTTTACCTGGTTGAGTTTTTTGCTAACCTTTTTATTTTTTTTCTTGACCATAAAATCTAGGCGATACGTAGAATACTACCTGCCTTTCCTACTACTTTTTAATGCTAGCGCTTGGACCGATATTATAAAAAAAATAGGTTTTGTTAGAATATCTAAATACATAAAGTCTCTGGTTATTTGGCAAAAAGTGTATTTGTATGTTTGCCTAAGTATTTTTACTATTATACTTTTACCAAATATTTATAAAAAAATATTAGAAACCAAAATACCCAGTACCCAGCCAATCGATAAGTACCAAAATAGTGCTAATTGGCTCAAAAACAACACCGAAAAACAAAGTATTGTTATGAATGCTAACTGGGATCAATGGCCAATGTTGTTTTATTATAACGACCACAATTATTATTTTATTGGCCTAGATTTTTCCTTTATGTATTTTTATGACCCTGCTCTACAAAAAAAATACATTGATATTGCTAAGGGCGATTTAAAAGATAACTTAGCTCAGGAAATTACAGAAAACTTCCGAGCTCAATACATCATATTAGAAAAAACTAGACACACTAAACTGAATGATAATATAAAAAAAGACCAAGGAATATTCCTGGTCTATGAGGATCAATATTTTTTAATATATCAAATAATTTACTGATCTTCGGTGCTAAAATTTATGGGCCCAAAAACTCTGTCCTTTTTAAGGAATAATTCTAAATTACTCCACTCTCCCAAAACATTATAACCCTTATAGTGATATACCTCGAAGGAGTCCACTTCATCGCTTATATAATAATAGGCCGTAACTGTACGTCCTGCTTTTTTTTGCGCCAAAGAATACAGACCATAGTCAAAGGGTGTGTCCCAATATTTTTCTGACTGATAAAATCTAATGAAATAATTATTTGAAGGGAGCTTATTGTATGTCACCTTCAATACTCTCTGCCCAAATATCTTCTCTAGCGACCAGTTCTTTATAAAGGACTGGTCACCCGAATCAACTTGTATTAACTCAAAATAAGGTAAATTCTTTTCTGGTGCTAAATCTTTATTTTGCCATAGCATGACATTATCCTTGGCCATAATCAAATTATATTTAGACAAGGTGCTAAGCCATCGATCGGGTATCTCAACAACATTTGTCAGGCCATATAAAGAAGCTTTATTGCGATAAATAATAGAGGCTAAAAAATCAGACATATCTAAAAAAACATAATCTACGCTTGGAAGAAAAAAACTTGCCTCACCAGATGGTATTTCACCATAATAAGCATAGTCCGAGTGATACATAAATTGCCGAGAACTAAGATGTGACATCATTGAGGGGTTGACGCAGATTGAGGCACCCTCCGGTATCAAACTACTTACTGCAATCCTATCAGCACGATAATTTTTAACAAGCTTATCAGCGCTACCCCGGGCCCCTAGAAAAGCAATTAAGCCAAAATATATTATTGAAAAAATAAAAATTAACGAAAATAAAAATTTATACTTAAAAATAAAAGAAAAACGAGCACTAATTTTTTGAGAAAAAATTGCCCACATACCATATATATAAGCTAAAAAAATACCTGGCAGCATAGCCATGACATAATGCATGTTTATATGATTTGTCTTAATTCCACCGACAATCATAATATATTGCATAATCACAAAACTAGATAAAAATAAAAATCTTTTAGCAAAAAATGGGATAAACAAAAAATTTAAAAACAAATAAAAAATAATAAAGATATTGTTTGGGGTAAAGATATGCCGTAAAACGGCTATTGGACGTGAAGCCCAAATCATGACGATACTAAAAAGACTGTCCCCTCCTAGCCAATTATAATAATTAATAAACTTATAACTACTAATCTCTGAGCTGATATTGATAAAGAATATTGCTCCAATAAAATAAACTAAAGAACAGAAAAAAATATTTATAAACCATTTTTTTGGTTTATGATCTAAAAGGGTAAGTATTGCCAAACCAAAAAATAAGAACACGGAATCCTCACGAGTAAGTAGGGTCAAGATAGAAAAAAATATAAACCTTTTTACATCATGCCCCTGATAAAAATAAAAAGCCCAAAAGAATAAGAAAACCATTAAATGAAAAACATGAAATTCGTACATCACCTGCCTTTGGACAAACGGGTTTACTAGCCACAAATAAGCCACAAAAGTGGCAAATAATTCATTATTTGATAATCGTTTGGCAATCAAAAACAAGGGCCAAGCACAGAGAGCGGTCACTACTACCTGGATCAACAAAAGCGTGACAGCCGACTGCTTAAGCGCATAAAATGGCAATAATAAAATAAGTATTGGCGAAAAATGATCAGCGAAATAATTATTTAATGTAATAGTCTCTTCAAACCAACGTCCTTGTAGAGTGTTAAAAAATGTTTGATTAAAAATTGCTAAATCGGAAATATTATAGCCAAAATAATAGTATTTTTTTAAAACTAAAAAGGCAAAAAGCAAAATAAAAAGAGCTATTCCGCCCCACAAATACCGCTGGCTATGTTTCTCAATATCAGCTTTTATCTTTTCAATATAAGACATTATAAAATTCATAATATGGCCAATTATAACACTTAAAAAGCTTTTTTGCACCCATTATTGACAATTTATGTTATTTAGTGTATAATATTATGATGCTCTAATGCCCTATTTTGGGGCACAAAAGTCAAACCCCGAACCTTGAGAGAGGTGCGTCATGCGTAAATACTTCCTGCTGTCCTTATGTTCAGTCCTGCTGATCAGCCTGCTGAGCGGCTGCTCGGCCTTTCAGACCGAATTCCGCGACGAACAGGGCCGAGCCCTGGATCATCCCTACGGGAATGAACCGCCAATTACCAGACTGACCTTCCACTTGAGCTGGGACGTTCCTGTTTTTGTGTCAGTCGACGGAGGAACGAAAGTCCCACTGCCCTACGGTAGGGGTTTTCCGGTAGAAACCAGAGCTCAAAAACACATCCCATACGAACTCTGGTGGATCGAGAGGGTCAGCAGTGGCGATGACCAACTCAGTGGTATCGAACACCACTTAGTCGGACTCTACACCGGTGAGCCAATCATCGTTGACGAGTTCTTGCTCCGTGGCTGGACCAGACTCGAAGTGATCGTGCACAACGCCAGCTCCCAGACCAAGACTTTTTCCACCATGCAGGGCGAGAGTTTTACGCTCCAGCCCCAACAATGGAAAACCATTTTCGTGGTGGCTGGCGACTTTGTGCTCATATGGCCAGCCAACGACGGTCAGACAATCCGTGGTCGGAGATGTCTGACAACTGGTCACAAGGTCCCGTGGAAAGGACGCTCGGTCGATGCCTACTTCATGATCCACGACTTTGTACCGAACATGCACCAACGGCGCATCCTCCGCAATGGCGGTTACCTCAACCTCTAGCGCGCTACAGGCTCGCTACGATAAAGCGGCTCCAATCGATCTTCGATTGGAGCCGCTCTTAATTTTAAAAAAATTTACCCTATCTTAATCTGCTACTGTAGCAGGCGCACCGCCAGTAGCGCTACCCGAAGAAATATCAATCAAACTATCAAAAACAAAATTTAATATAGCGTAAGAAGCAAAAATAATAATCAAACCAATCACAGCATTCAAAATTGTCTCACGAGATTTTTTGATAGCATCAGCGTTGCCAGCTGATGTCATCCACTTAAATCCTGCCCAGAGAATCAGGATAATTACAATACTACCAAGAAAATAAAGTAAGATATTTATTATCTCAACAATAATCTCTACTGGATCTTTGTCACTGACAAGACCGGTACCGCTAGCTGCCTCTTGCAAAGAACCCTTAGGATCTACTGCTAGAACGCTAAGAGGTAATAATAAAAAAATTGAGACTAAATATTTATACATAGAGTTTACGCCTTAGTAGTCGAGCTAAGCTCGGCTACTATAGTCTAGACTATATGTCTACGAAAAACCTATTGTTCTCCTAGTGTATTGTTGTATAGGGAGTTGATGACGAATTGAGCAGCGGCGTATGAAGCGAAAATAATGGCCAAACCAACAACGGCTGAACCCATGATTTTCTTAGCTGAGTCAATTTGATCGCTATTACCTTGAGAAGTGAACCATTTGAATCCACCATAAAGGAATAGCAATACAGCGATACCACCTAAGAAATATAAGGCAGTATTGATAATACCAGCTAACATCTGATACAAGTCTCTTGTACCACCACCGGATGTGGCGATGCCTTCTAATACATCTGTTCCAAAATCTTCCTGCACGTTCTGAGCTAGTGTCCTAGCTGGTAACATGGCTGGAGCTAAAAGCATTAAAGCAACTAATAATTTTTTCATTTCTTCACCTCCTCTCATTTTATAAGATTTTAATGATTAAAAAATAAAGTACTTTTTTACTAATAATAGTATAGCCCAAAAATCATAAAACATCAAGATAGAAAATTGGTAAAAATATAACTCAATATCGCATAGCTAAAAAAAATCATTGCCAAACCTGAGACAGCCCAAAGCAAAGTTTCTTTACCTTTCTTTACCTTGTCAGGGCTACCCTGTGAAGTCAGCCAAGTCAGACCACCCAAGACTAAATACAGCAAAGCCACAGCTCCAACTATACCCATGATGCCTTTGATAACATTATTTATCAAACCTGGGACGCTGTCTACTGATAAAGGATTTTCTAATTTTATTGTGTCGGCTGCACTGGCTGTAAACCAAGCTGAAGTCAGTAATGAGACAAGCCAAATGTAGTTTATTATTTTTTTCATAGGTGCTTAAAAAGTTATTCTACTTACATTCTATTTAAAATTTTCTCTAAATCTGCTGGACCATATTGACCTGTCACTGGCGCACCATTCCAAAACAAAATACAAACATTATCAATTGGGGCTGGACAAAG
>JAUPVE010000023.1 GCA_030917205.1 Patescibacteria group bacterium
TTTTTCAAATCATCTAGAGCCACCAGGAAATCTTCAATATTCATATTTTCTAAACCACTACGTAATTGCTCTTGCACAACTTTGGTTTGCATTTTAAAATCTGGCGAATCTACATAGGCCTGTAACTGATCTTTTACATTTTGCAAAATATTTTTTACTCTCCTAATCTGCTCTTTGACCCCACCAGACAAAACCTTGTCTACTGATGACAAGCCCTGATTTCTTTGGATCCTAGAATACTCACTAGGATCTACGCCACTAGCCCTTGCTTTGGCAGTTCTGATATTCAAAAGTTTTTGCCAGATACTCTCTCCGGTTTTTTCGTCAATATAATCGCTTAATTCTTCTTTGATAAAAACTCTGAACAATGCCCCTAGTTCTGGTCTTTCAGGTATAAATCTTATAGGGTCACTGGATACTTCTCGGCCCTTATCTCTAAAAGATCTCTGAATGCCAAAGTGAATCGCCTGACCACTTGTCTCCCCTCTGCTCTGCAAAGATTGAGGGTCTAGTGTCAACATCTCATCAATCCCATCCAAATAATCCAACTGCTCTGGCACAAGCTCAGCTTCTAAACCGTCGATACCTAAATCATTGACGGTTTTTAAAAAAACTTGACTATGGTCTTTGGCTGTTTCTTGTTGTAAATTATCACGAACAGAACTTTCTCTAGTATACTCTCGATGCTTGCGAGTGGCTGCTCCGATCCTTTTATCTATTGCTTCTTGATGTAAGTTTCTCAAGATCTCATTTTGATCCTTGTTAGCTTCACTCTTGGCCACTCTATAGTAATCAGCATAAGATACGCCTAGTCGTTGAAGATATTCACCAAAAGTAAGTAGCTTTATTTGACCCAAGCTATTAAGCTCGACTTTATCTGTTTCTCGAAAAATCCTGTCTATGGCACTGATAATTTCTGGGTGGACTACTCTGTGTTTATTTCTATGAATATCATAAAATTCCACCGCACTTGGAGCTTTTTTTATTTCTGGCTCTAAGACTGCACTAGCAAATTTTGATTCATTCATATAAAAATTATCTTATTTTAAAAGTAAAATACTTATTACCCAAAAAATTACCAATCGTCACTATACAAGTGGCGATTATTTTGGCATATATATACCACCAAGCGCCAAACTCTACTAATAAAAATAAAATTAAGTTATTAAGCAAAACTCCGGTAGTGGCAATTAATAAAAAAATTGACACCTGCTTAGCTAGCTGGCCAGGAACTTTAAAAGTCCAAGTTTTGTTTAAATAATAATTTATGCTAGCAGCTATAACAAAAGAAATAGTAGCTGATGCTAAATAATGCAGACCAAATTTATCAGTCAATAAGTATAAAATACCAAAATCAACTATAGCTGAACCAGTGCCGACGGTAGAGTAACGCCATAATTGATGCCAATGGCGCCGAAGATAGTTTACCCCAAAAATGAATAATTTTTTTAACATTTACTTAAAAATAATGATCCTTAATTACTTTGACTTTACACTAATTTTGAGATAATCTTACTACATTAAATACTTTAAATCAATGGAAAATATGGGCCCTAAACAAAAAATAATCTTAGTCACTGGCGGCGCTGGCTTCATCGGCAGTCACTTGATCGAACAGCTGGTCAAGGACAAAAATAATCGCGTCATATCTTTAGACAATTATTTTACTGGCCACAAAACTAATCACATTGCCGGTGCTCAGTACATTAAAGGTCACACTAAAGATGTGGCCAAGCACATCAAAGTACGACCAGATATTATCTATCATCTCGGCGAATACTCTCGTGTAGCCACTAGTCTGTACGAGCCAACCTTAGTCTGGGATATGAATATTGCTGGCACCTTGGGCGTCTTAGAATTTTGGCGTAAGCATAAATGCAAACTGGTCTATGCTGGCTCCTCGACTAAATTCAATCCCGCTGGCAAAAATGGTGTGGCTGGCCGAGATCTCGCTCCTTATACTTGGGCTAAGGCCATTAATAGTGAGTTAGTAAAAAATTATAGCCGTTGGTATAACTTAAACTATGCTACTGTTTATTTTTATAATGTCTATGGACCACGTGAAAGAGCTGGTCAGTTTACTGGCACCCATGGTACTGTCATAGAAATTTTAAAACAAGCTTACCTAAAAAATAAACCACTACCAATACGTAAGCCCGGCGATCAGACACGAGCCTTTACTCACGTCTATGACACGGTAGCTGGAATCATGTTAGCTAGCGCTAAAGGAAAAAATGATGAGTACGGCATTTGTGCCAAAGAAGTACACTCTTTACTTGAAGTAGCTAAAATGTTTGGTTCTAAAATAAAAATGCTACCACAAACTAAAACTAGCCGCTCCAGTGATAGTATTGATAGCAAAAAAATAAAAGCTCTGGGCTGGAGACAAAAACATACACTCAAACAATATATTGAAGAAATAAAAAAATAAATTTATGAATAATGAAAAAATGCCACACGGCGATGATCCTATGCAACATGTGGAACAAAAAATTTTTAATGAGGCTGGAGAAAGAATAACTAAAGATGAAGAATATATGACTATAATTTCTGAAATTCACTCACTAAAAAGATCCGCGGATGTGACATCACGCGTCATGTTGGAACGAGTTCAAAACGACGAAAAACCCGACGTTATTGCCTCTTGGAAGGCAGATATAGAAAGAAGCAACCGAGAAATAGAACGACTTGAAGAAAAAGCAAGGGCCTTAAAAAAGGGCAGTGTCGTTTTTGACAACAACGAGCTTGGATACTCTATTGCAAGAGAAGCGCTTGAGTTATTACGTGAAGTAGTGAAAAGATGGCAAGTCGGCGGAGAAACTGCTTACCGTCAACTAGACGAAGAGCTGTCCGATGGTTTTCGTGACAGCATTATTGAAAATGAGGATACGCTAAACCACATGGAAGTATTAGCTATGGATAAACTAAAGGAAGCAATGAACCAAGAAATTCCACATGAATTTAAAACATATATATTAGATGCAATTGTAGATTATCTTAAGGTTGGTAACGATACTAAGATGATGAAAGAGGCCGAAATTATAGCCAACAAACTAGCAAAATAAACTTATGAAAAAAATATTAATTTTCTCTCTGGCCTACTACCCCAACCAAGTTGGTGGAGCTGAGTCATCCATCAAAGATATAACTGAGCGATTAGACCAGACTGAATTTGAATTTCACATGGTCACTTTGCGCTATAATTCTGAATTTAAAAAAACCGAAAAAATTGGTAATGTTTTGGTCCATCGCATCGGTCTGACCAAAAAAAATCCTAGCTTTGCAGATCTGGGTAAAGCACCTCTAGACTTTAACAAAGCTCTTTATCAATTCCTAGCCGCCGGAAAAGCCTGTCAGCTACACAGGAAATATAAATACGATGCTACCTGGGCCATGATGGCTCACTCGGCTGGTGTACCAGCAGCTATCTTTAAGATGACTCATCCTCAGATAAAATATTTCTTGACTCTTCAAGAAGGCGACCCAATAGATTACATTGAAAAAACCATGAAGCCGGTGTGGCCATTATTTACCAGGGCTTTTACTAAAGCTGACAAAGTCCAGGTGATCTCTACTTTTTTAGCCGACTGGGCTAAAAAACGTGGAGTGCCTGATGATAAAATTGAACTGATCTATGATGGTGCTAACCCTCGAGACTTGAACGAAGTTGTTTCCGAACAAGAAGTAACTGAACTGAAAAAAACCTTAAATAAAAAAGCTGGTGAAATTTATTTAGTAAATACTGCTCGCTTAGTTCACCAAAAAGCTAACGACGATGTCATTCGTGCTTTGAAATTATTACCAGATAATATCAAATTTTTAATAGTTGGTGACGGTCCGGATGAAGCCATGTTGAAAAATCTAGCCAAAGAATCTGGTGTAGAAAATCGAGTAATTTTTACTGGCCGTGTTGATAGATCAGAAGTCACTAAATATCGTAAAGCAGCTGATGTCTTCGTTTGTCCCAGTAGATCAGAAGGCTTAGGTCACGCCTTGCTATCAGCCATGGCTTCTCGCCTACCAGTCATCGCTACCCAAGAAGGCGGTTTAGCTGAATTTATTTTTGATGCTCAGAAAAATCCTGATAAAGAAACAACCGCTTGGGCCGTTGATAAAGATTCGCCAGAACAAATTGTATCGGCTGTAAAAGATATCTTGGCTAATCCAGAAAAGACAAAAAAAATCACTGATACCGCCCGTCGAATGGTAGAAACAAAATATAACTGGGACATGATAGCCCAAGATATGAGAGATAAAATATTTTCTATTAGCTAACACATAAGAAAGTGGCAATATTTAACGGAAAAATCAGACCCATAGCGTCAGACGATCTGTCCGCTAGTAAAAAGATACTTTCTTCTTGGCTAAATGCTGAAGAGGTCGAACACTATTTTGGCTTTATCAAAAATAGCCTAGACAAGCAAACTGGTAGCTTAATATTTGACAACCATTATTTTGTAGCCGAAACCCAAGATAAAGAAGTAATAGGCATCTTAGGCTACAGAAAACCAATACCAAAAATGATTCCTTTTGCCGTCACAAAAAATCCGCTGGAGCTAAATATGCTCTACGTTCTCCCAAAAAACCGCCAGGGCCAAGGGGTGGGCACTGCCTTAGTGAATGAAGTTGAAAAAATGATGCAGCAAAAAAAATACACCGAGATATTAGTGCGTAGTGCTAAAAAGTTTGAAAAATCAGGATGGGGATTTTATGATCAATTACTTGGCTTTAAAAGAATTGCTTTATTACAAGAATCCGCGGACGTTGATCCTGCTCAAATTTGGCAAAAAATAATTAATTAAAAAATGGCTGAGCAAATTTTAATTAACAATACGATATATCAGGTAAAGGAAAATGATTTGCCTTGCCTCATAACTTATGCCGAAAAAACTGGTGGCTCTCATTTTTCTGTTTCCATGATTGCTGATCTGTTTTTGCAAGGACGGAAAATACTTTTTCTAACTGCCTATCCTATGGCTAAAGATAATTTTTTTCAGCAAATCAAAGGTCACGAAAAAAATACTAGTTTTATAACTGAAGAAAATAAACTGGATGCTACTAGCCAAGCTATTATTTTAGAAAGTGGTAATGAAGCACTATTCTTACAAACTCTAAAAAGATTAAGCGACTTAGATGAACGGATTATTTTAGTCAAAAATATGGAAGTATTTAGTCAGGCTGTTTTTGATGCTTGTCTTGATAAACAAAAAATAATTTTATCTGGTAATATAGATAAATGTGTAGCCAAAAAACAAATAGCCGCTAAAAAATTCCATACTGTTGTTGTATTTAGCCAATCAGAGATCAATCTAGGAGTAGATCTGCCAGTATTAGAAAAATACACCGGCTACTGGCATGGTGAAGAAATAAGTGGATCAGCAAAACTTAAATTTAATCAATAAATATTATATGGAACTCCTAGAAAAAGCTCATCGCCTAATGATAAGGGCTCATGGAAAACAAGTAAGAAAAACCGATGGCTCACCCTATGTGACTCACCCGATGATGGTGGCTAAAAAATTGGCCCGCTTGAATTTTCCAGATGAGGTGATTGCTGCGGCCATGATCCACGATGTATTAGAGGATACGAATATCACTGAGCAACAACTACGCCAAGAATTAGGCGATGAAGTAGTAGATATTATCTTACCACTTTCGGAAGATAAAAAACTAGAATGGGAAGATCGCAAGAAAAAATATATCAGTGATGTCAAAAATGGCAGTTCAGCCACTAAAGCTGTCTCTATAGCCGATAAAATCCATAATCTAGAAAGTATTATCGCCACCCACCAAAACATGGGCTCTGATATTTGGAGTAAATTTAACAGACCTAAAGAACAAAAACTACAATTTGAAAAAGAAATGCTAAAGGCATTTCAAGAATCCTGGGATCACCCTATGATCGCTGAATATGAAAAATTATTGAAGCAAGTGGAAAAATTAGATTAAACAATACAGCCCAGCCTCTCGCGAGAGGCTGGGCTGTATTTTATTTAATGCAAATTTTTTTGTCTTATTTTTTCAGCTTCACTACGCAAAGTATCACGCTGAGCGATATATGCTGTGACTACTGATTGATCGAGAGATTGATCGGCCAAAACTGCTGTCAGTAGTTGAGTATAAAATTTAATGCGTAAATTATTTAAAACTAGTAGATCTCCCTCAGCTTTGGACACAGTATTGGCATAATGCCAGATTATTTCTACCAAACGATAAACTCGCATGGCTTGCAAGGATAAATATTCTGAAGCTGGTCTATTTTCTTTTACATAAAACAGCAAGGCTTTTTCTAGCTCCGTATGATGCATGGACATAAAGTTTATAAACCTAGCCCATGACTCATGCTTAGAACCAAAACGTAAAGAAGAATGATCAAGTAAATAAATATCACCATCATGTATACGGATATTGTGAGGTACAAAATCCCAATGCGTCAAAAAGCCACCATACAAATCAATAATCTTAATATTGTTTTTTAAAAATGCCCCAGCCTTTTCATACAAGGCCAAAAGATCTGCTTGCCCCGGCAATTTTTGGGCCACTTCTTGTTGGTATTGAGCAAAGTACTGCAAATAATCAGTAGCCGTCCAAATACCAAAATATTTACTGACTTCATGAGCGTGCTCATAAGTAGTCACCTGCACACCCTCTTGGACCTCTAGGCCTTTGAGTGCCAAGAAAAACTGCTCTATCAGTGGGCGCTCCAAAAACTGACAATCTTGCTCAATATACTTGGTGATAAATATTACTCTACCATTATGCTCTTGGTATAATATTTCTGCCGGTGTAAAAAAAACATGGTAGGCAAAATTTATTTTTTCAAGCATTTGTCTACTCTGCCTTTCGTGTTTTATTTCGGTAATACCCTTATCATCACCGCTCACTTTGATGATTACTCTGAGGCTATCTGCTAAACGTCTGCCTATTAAAACTAATTTTTTTTCACTAAAAGCATAGCGCTCGCCACCAATATGCACCTGTTCCTCATCTAATTCAAAACCTAGGGTAACTAAAAGCGGACGCAAGATGGCAATTTCTTGAGTGCAATAATCTTCCCATTCTTTTTTGATGTCTTTCGCCATAATTATTTCTTCACTTGCGCTTGAAAAATCTCTTGCAATTTATTTATATGACTTTCCCAAGTAAATCTGCCTAGCTTATTTTCTGTTCTACTGCCAAGTAGTTGCTGTATTTTTTCTAGCACTAATTGCTTATTATTAAAATCTATAAACAACCCTGACTGACCTAAAATTTCTCGAGTATAGTTAGTGTCATAAGCTAAAATGTTTTTACCTGCTACTACACAATCTATTAAAAAATTATCAAAATTTTCTGATTGGGTATTGTAAATAATTAATTCGGAAGTATTGATCAAATATGAAATTTCAGCTTTGGATAATGATTTATTACTCAGGGTGATAAATTTCCAATCATTGCTTATTTTCAGATTAACTAAATCTAAAGCCTGACCAAATACTAAAATCTGATTTTTCTTCATAGCTTGCTCAAATGGCAAGATGATTGGATTCGTTGCTACTGGATAATTTACCACTACTTTAGAATGGGCCAAAACATAACTTTGACTAACTGCTTCAGCTAAAAATTGTGAGGAAACCATTACTTGATCAGCTTGACGCAAAGTCCAAGATTGTAATTTTCTAATCAAATTAATCTTAAAATTAAGTTCTGGTTTGGCTAAAAAAGATTGCCAAGATTTATCAGTCAGCTTGTTATGTCTAGCTCGTTTCCAAGCCTCATCTTCTATAAAATTGATAATAACTTTTTTACCAGTAAATATTTTTACTAAAATAGCCGGCAAGCTGACAGCCACAGAATTTTGGACATAAATAAGATCAGATTGTTTGGCTAATTTGAATAACTGAATAAAATAATTCCAGATTCTAAAAAATATTAATTGTCTTTTATTGATAGTAAAAATTTCCAAGCCCACAACCTCCTCTACTTGTCCGGCATAAGTCAAAATCTGCACTTGATGTTTATCCTTCAAGCGCTTGGCAATATCTTGGCTGTAGCTGGCAATACCTTCTATTTCTGGTGGAAATAAAGGAGTAGCAATTATTATTTTCATCAGTGTTATTCTGCCCCAAAAATACTATTTAGTCAAACAAAAAAAGACTGCCATCAAAAATCACGACAGTCTAATTTTATTTATAAAGCTTAAAAAATATGATCGCCAAAGCTCAGACCCAAAGCTTCTAGATCGTCAAAAGTTTTTATATCTAGATACCAGCTACTACCAAACTTTCTGACGGCCACCTCTTCACTGACAACCCACTGCAACTCTAAATTAGGAGCTACATAATAAACTCTAGCCAAGCTTTTATCTTTGACTAGCCAGCCAGCCGTGATAATGCCATTGGTATTTTGACTAGGACTTTCTGCTGGCTTAGACACATCTACTGTGCTAATACCAGCATTCATAATACTTCGAGTTTTCGGACCAAAATATCCAGCCGCCGGACTAATATTTTTGGCTAGTTGAAATTTTATCAAAGTGGCTTGAGTAGCTGGACCAAAATAAGTAGTTTCATTGCCACTTGATCCGGCTCCAGTTTTGGCAACTACGAAGCCAGCTTGATTAAGATATTTTTGCAGTTCTTTTACGTCTAGATTCTCATCGCCCAATTCCAGATCTTTGCTAAATTGATAGGAGGTGATGTTACTAGCAGTTGTAGCTACGGGCTTAGCAATGGCTGCCATCAAACTAGGATATGAATTTATATTTTTTCTGCCTGGTGCCCATATTTCAAAATGCAAATGTGAGCCGACATTTTCAGCATTA
>JAUPVE010000024.1 GCA_030917205.1 Patescibacteria group bacterium
GGGGCTATTTTTTTCTGAGCTTGTTCTAATTTTTGTCTAATCTCGTCGACAATTTGTCGGGGAGCATTTTCGATAAAAGCCTTATTGGCTAATTTTGCTTCTAAGCTGGCAATATATTTTTTCATGCTCTCTACTTCTTGCTCCTGCAAGGGTTTGTGTAGATTGATGATAAAATAGCCATGAGTGGTATTGAACTTCACGCCCTCTACCACGCTGTCTTGCAAAGTCACGCCAGCCAAATGGGCAGCTGTTAGCTTGGATTCTTTAATCAATAATTTATTTTCGATATAGCAATCTGGTTTATCAGCGCTACGCATTTTATTTTCCGCTTTTAGATTACGGACCATACTCACTAGCTCCATCAATTCCGCAAAAGCCTTGACTGCTTCTTGATCTTGTTGCTTGGCTTTTGGCCAATGCTCGACCATGATCAGGTGCTCTGGCTTAAATTGCTGCCAAATTTTCTCGGTCACAAACGGAGTAAATGGATGCCACATGATCAGTAGACGTTCCAAAATATACAATAAAATATCGTCTTTATTTTTTTCAAACTTAGCTAGCTCAAGATACCAGTCAGCTAATTTTGACCAGGTAAACTCATAAAGTTTTTCACCAGCGGCGGCTAAATTATACTTGTGAAAATCAGTAGTCACCTGCTCTACCAAATCATTGAACTCTGACAAAATCCAAGCGTCAGCCAATGTCTTGACCGGTGGTTGTTCCTTGACTCTCTTAACTTCATTGACCGAAGAAAAAATAAAACGAGAAATATTCCAAAGTTTATTTACAAAATTACGATAGCCAGCAATTTTCTCTTCATAAAGACGAGAATCGTTGCCAGGAGCTGTGCCCATGACAGTAGAAAGACGCAAAGCGTCGGCTCCAAATTTTTCTATCATCTCAATTGGCTCGATACCATTGCCAAGTGACTTGCTCATTTTTTTACCATCCTTATCACGCACTATGCCATGTAAATAGACCAAGGAAAATGGCTTCTCCCCTAGTAAATATTCTGTCATCAAAATCATCCTCGCTACCCAGAAAAAAATAATATCATAACCAGTCTCCATCAAGGCAGTCGGATGATAGAATTGTAGATCTTTTGTATTGTCAGGCCAGCCTAGTGTAGAAAAAGTCCACAAAGAAGAGGAAAACCAAGTATCCAAAGTGTCCTGATCTTGAGTGATATTTTGGCCATTGGCCTTGGCTCTAGCCTCCGCCTCATCATGGGCGACAATAATTTGCTTATCGTCTGTATACCAGATAGGAATACGATGTCCCCACCATAATTGTCTAGAGATACACCAGTCGTGTAAATTCTCCATCCAATTAAAATAAGTTTTTTCAAAACGATGAGGCATAATCCTAATATCCTTGTGTTTGACTACCTCTACAGACAATTCTTTTAAGGATTTACCACGTCCAGGAATTTTTTTATCAACTGCTACAAACCACTGTTCTGAGGTCAGTGGCTCAATAGCCGTCTGACAACGATAACAAACAGACAAATTATTTTTGATATCTTCTATCTTTTCTATCAGGCCACTAGCTTGTAGATCAGCTACAAATTTATCTCGAGCTTCCAATACACTCAAACCTTTATATTTACCGCCCGTGCCTAATATTTGCCCCTGCTCATCTATCAATTTTATGATTTCCAAATTATTTTTTTGAGCAAACTCATAGTCTACCCAGCTATGAGCTGGGGTAACACCAATCGCTCCCGAGCCAAACTCAGGGTCAACAGCCGAGTCGGCAAACACTTTGACTTTTATCTTGTGCCCAGCCAAATCAATCTCTAAAATTTGACCAAGATATTTTTGGTATCTCACATCATCAGGATGTACCGCAACACCGGTATCGGCTAATTTAGTCTCTGGTCTAGTAGTAGCTACGACAAAAGGACCGTATTTTATATAATACAGTTTAGCATTCTGCTCTTCATACTCTACTTCATCATCAGCTAATGTTGAGGCGCAACGTGGGCACCAATTGACAATGCGATAGCCACGATATATCAAGCCGTCATTGTACATGCGGATAAAAGCTTCGTTGACGGCACGAGACAAGCCATCATCAAAAGTATAACGCTCACGTGACCAATCGCAGCTAGAACCCATGCGTCTTATTTGTTCACGAATAGTGCCTTGAGAATCAGCTACATATTGCTTCACTCGTTCCAAAAATTTTTCCCTACCCAAAGTATTTCTATCAGTACCCTCTTGGGCTATAATTTTTTCTACTTTGGTTTGGGTGGCAATTGAGGCATGATCTGTCCCTGGCACCCACAAAGCTTTGTAACCCTGCAAACGCTTGTAACGAGTCACTGCGTCCTGTATGGTCAAGCCGGCAGCGTGTCCGACGTGCAAAATACCAGTCGCGTTTGGTGGTGGCATGGAGATGGTAAAAGCTGGACCATCAGTCCGTAAATTGTCAGGATTAAAAAAACCACTATCCAGCCAAGTCTTATAAATATCTTGCTCGTGCTGACTGGCTTCGTAAGCTTTTGGCAATTCTATTTTTTTATCAAGGTCACTCATATTAGCTGACTTTCACTATTCTTTCCTGACTATTTATATACTCAATATTAATATTGATAGTATTTTTTGGCAAATTGACTACCCGATCAGCCCACTCAATCACGACAATGCTAGCTGGATCGTGCAAATAGTCAGCTAAACCAATATCATCTAAATCATCAACTTTTTCTAAACGATAACAATCAACATGCACCAACCTTTTTATTGTAGCATGGCTGGTCTGATATATTTTCATCAAAACAAAAGTAGGACTAGTAATATTATCTTCGATGCCCAGAGCCTTGGCCAGACCTTTGACAAAGACTGTCTTGCCGGCACCCAAATTTCCTACCAAAGCCAAAACCTCTCCCCCTTGCAATTTTTTAACGACAGCCTGGGCGATTTTCTCTGTTTCGCTTTGAGTTTTTGATTTATATTCTTTCATTATTTACTATGCTGTTGTTAGGAAAAATATTATTTTTCACTAGTTCTGATAAGGTAATTTTAATTATACCCTACTGGCCATAATTACTCAAAAAATTATTTAACTACCAATTGCCAGTTGGCATCTGGCTCTAATTTACTAATCTTGTCACCAGAAAAAAGACGAGCTTTTTTATTTTTTAGCCTATAAAAAGCGGCAGCGGCAATCATAGCAGCATTGTCACCGGTAAATTTCATCTCTGGCGCAAAAAATGGTATAGCCAATTTATCAGCGTTGTTTTGTAAATTTTGTTTTAAAAAAGTATTAGCTGATACACCGCCAGCCAACATGATTGATTTTGCGCCATATTTCTTGGCTGCCAAAAATGTTTTTTTAACCAAAACTTCTGTCACGGCTAGTTGGAAACCAGCACAAATATCTGCTACATCTTGTTGATTTATTTTTTGCTTTTTTTCCAGAAAATATAAAATAGAAGTTTTGAGACCAGACAAGCTAAAATCAAAATTATGACTATTGATCATTGGTCGGGGAAAATCATATTTATGAGCATTGCCCATGAGTGCTAGCTTACTGACTATCGGTCCCCCTGGATAGCCCAGGCCCAATAGTTTGGCTACTTTATCAAAAGCTTCACCAACCGCATCATCAAGGGTTTTGCCAATCAATTTATACTGACCATGTCCAGTCATCAATATCAATTCAGTGTGTCCACCTGAAACTACCAAAACTACACTAGGGAAGATATTGATTTTATTACTCTGCAATTCTTGATGCGTCAGCCAGTTAGAATAGATGTGTCCTTCTAAATGATTGATTGGTAACAAGGCTTTGTTACTAGCTAAACCCAATGCCTTGGCTGTCGCCACTCCCAAAACCAAAGAGGTCACCAAACCTGGTCCCTGGGTAAAGGCAATGTAGTCTATATTTTTTAATTTATTTTTACCTAGGGTGTGCTGGAGCAGTGGCATGATAGTCTCCAGGTGTTTTCTAGAAGCTACTTCTGGTACTACACCACCGTATTTTTTGTGAATATCAACTTGAGAATAGACGATGTCTTTCTCCAAATACAAAAAACCCTTTCGCTCAGTCAAGATCGCCAAGGCAGTTTCATCACAAGATGTTTCGATAGCTAAAATTCTCATACATCTATTATATCAGATATATTATTTTAAGATAAATGACCCCTTGTGTCAACATTTATATAGACTATTTTCTTTTCTTAAAAAATAATATAAGCTATAAATATGTCCCGCCAAAAACTAAAAAAATTTGCTGACCTAAAATCCTTTGATAATGTCTTGGAATTTGGTGATCATAAATTTGAGCAAAAATTAAAAAAATTTATCCAGTCTGCTGACAAGGTCATTTTGGAATTGGGCTGTGGCAAGGGCGAGTACAGTCTGGCTCTAGCTGAAAAAAATCCTGAGTATAAATATCTAGCCCTTGATATCCAAGGTGAAAGATTGTGGCATGGTGCTAAAGAAGCAATGAATAAAAAATTAAACAATTTACTATTTATCCGCTTTCATGCAGACTTTTTAGAAAAAATTTTTCTAAAGGCTTCAATAGATGAAATCTGGATCACTTTCCCTGATCCATACCCTAGAAAAAAACAAGCTAAAAAAAGATTAGTCTCAGCTCAATTTTTAAAAAAATACCAAATAATGTTAAAAGATAAGGGCTTGATACATCTTAAGACTGATGATAAAAAATTATTCAATTTTGCTATCAAAAGCGCCAAAGAACAAAACTTCAAAATCAGTAAGCAAATAGTTGATATCTATAAACAAAAAAACTTAAAATCTGAGCTTAAGATAAAGACTTATTTTGAAGAAAAGCACCTCTTAGCCAAGAAAAGAATTCACTACCTGAAAATACAAAAAACTAACTAAAATGACCTGATAAAAGGCCTATTATCAGGTCTTTTCTTGTAATATTGACAGAATATAAGATATATGCTATAATTTTACATTAATTAATTTAGATAAGCATGAAATATCTTAGTAAAATAAGCCTAATCATAGTACTCCTTTTGGGACTAATACTCCCCCTATTTGTCGGGGCTGATGTTGTTATTTCCAATATCAGGGTATCCAACCCAAGAAATGGTATGATTGATCTATCTTGGTACACTACTCAAAGCAGTAAGGGCTCAGTACAATATGGTTTAAGCGCTGATAATCTCAACTTCACTATGGGCTATGGTGCTTATGATTATGACCACAAAAGTGTCTTGACTGGCTTAGTAAAAGATAAAACATACTTTTATAAAATAACGGCCGAAGATGCCTCTGGACACAAGGTAGAAACCTATATCCAATCTTTTTCTACCAAAAATATGACTGACAACCGCAGACCAACTATTACCGAGTATAAAGTTTTGCAGACTACCGCTAATGCTGTGGCTATTACCTGGACTACCGATGAGATCACAAAGGGTAAAATAACTTACTGGGAAATGGAGCAAACAAAACGCTCTAGTGTCACTTATAATTCTTACGTGACTTCTCATATAAATTATATTTATAAACTCAAAGCCAACACGCGCTACGCCGCTGAAGTCACTGCCATAGATAAGGACAAAAATATTGAAACAAAATATTTAGTTTTTACTACTTCTTATGGTACCCAAAATGGCTCAAATCTAGCCATCAGTAATATCAAGCCACTACAACTGGATGTAAATAGAATCAATGATACTAGTGCTCTACTTAGCTGGTCAACCAACTATGTCACTAACAGCACTATTTATTATGGTACTAAATCTACTAGTTTAAATAAAAAAATTGTCGCTAGCGCCACACCAAAATATGAGCATGAAATTCTATTGACCAACCTGACGCCCAACACCACCTACTACTATAAAATAGTTGTCGAAAAAGGTCTTTATAATAAAAGAGTCGAGGCCACTGGTCATAGCTTCATGACTTTGCCAAAACAAAAAAATGTTACGACTATAGCTCAGGTGGCTGGCGATAAAATATATAGTAGTACACTAGATAGTGACTATGACGGCTATAGTGACCAAGAAGAAATTGATCATAAATACAATCCCTATGGCTATGGCCGCACAATAAATGAAGTACTACTTCGCCTAAATAATCCCAACAGTCTAGAATCAAAACAATCTGCTTACTTAAAAAATTGGCTAAAAAATAATCTAGGTGCCTACAGTATTGGAGCTAGAGACTGGGCCGTGCTAGTCAATGCCTACACTTATAGTGGCTACTCCGAGCAGGCCATCAAACAATCAATTCGCTTTGGTGGTAAAACTGTTCACCCTAGCATCCCTTTTGCTAAGTGGCAGTATACCAGCGACTATATAACATATATCAATCGTTAAATAAAAAATAACCCTCGCAGTGCGGGGGTTATTTTAAATTTCTTATTATCTAAGAATATTAGACCAAGCTTACTTTTACAGCAGCTGGGCCTTTTGGTGTATCGCTCATGTCAAAAGTGACATCGTCACCTTCGTGTAATTGATCGAATGAAACACCACTCAATTCGTTGGCATGAAAAAATAAATCTTTTCCGCCATCTTCTGGAGTAATAAAACCGAAATTTTTATCGGTTACTAATTTCTTGATTTTGCCTTGCATAATTTTAGAAATAAAGTGAATTAAAGCATAGGTAGCTAGAAATTCGACTATATTTCCGCTAGTGCATGCATAAACTATTATTTTAACCAACTTTATAAATAAAGCCAGTTAAACAATCGTTTGTCTATGATAATAGCACCTTTGCAGCTAAATGTCAAAGAAAAGGGTCCTAGCCAACTTAAACAAAAAAACAACCTATTTAGGTTGAATTGTATACGCTCATATAATTCTTAGCGGCTTGGTGACCCCACGGGGAATCGAACCCCGATTGCCAGGATGAAAACCTGGTGTCCTAACCATTAGACGATAGGGCCGTCAGGTCACCAAGCCGATATAAATTATTATTCAATTTTTAAAAAAACTATCAGGCATCAAGGATGCCACCGCCTACGGGGCGGGATCTCGCGCCGCTCGAAAAACCTGGTGTCCCCTGCCTGCCGGTCTTCGACTCCGAGAGTCGCTCAGACTCGAGGAGCAGGCAGGTAACCATTAGCCTCGCCCGTAGGTCGTAGACCAGCGGGCTACGGCCGAGGGACGATAGGGCCAAATATATAAAATACAAGGCAGATTATAACTTGATCTTTCGCAAAAGTCAATACTGTTGGCGTATAGAGCTATTTTTTGGTATAATAAATACATAACAATATGACTGAAAAAAATATACAAAGTATGCCTAGCGCCGCAACTTTAACCCCATTAAAACAAAACGTTGGCGGTAAGAGTGAATTGATGGATGCTGGCAAAATACTCACTGAATTATTGCAGATCAAAAAAGGCGATATGGTTGGTGACCTAGGAGCTGGCGGTGGTTTATTTTTATTACAAGCCGCTCGCCTGGTCGGTGATCAAGGCCAAGTTTACGCTGTCGATGTAGTCAAAAATATTTTATCCGAACTAGAATCAAAAGCTAGATTGTCGGGTTTAAATAATATCAAAACTGTTTGGAGTAATCTAGAGCTCATTGGTGCCACCAAGATAAATAGCGAAAGTTTGGACTCGGCTATTTTGGTCAATGTGCTATATCAATCCCAAAAGCACTTTGAAATAATGTCTGAGTCAACCCGTCTCTTAAAAAAGGGGGCTAAACTACTAGTAATTGACTGGGCTGACAATGACTTATCTTTTGGGCCAGCCAAAGAAAGGCTAGCTAAGCCAGAAAATGTCATAAGTTTAGCCTCGCAAATGGATCTAGAGCTCGCCCAACAATTCAAAGCTGGACCATATCATTTTGGTTTAATTTTTATAAAAAAATAGCCTAAAATTTAAGCGCCCCGAGCTGGGGCGTTTTATATTTGACTTTATTCTATAAATTATCTAACATATCTCATATAAATAAACATTATGGATATCACAAAATTATTTGATTGGTCTTACCTATTCCGTGCCTACACTTTCGAAACCCTATCCACCCCTTTCCGTGTGGCTCTTTACGGTTTTTGCGTCTTAGCTATTGTGGTTGCTATTTTGGCTCAGCGCCAATTAGCTAAAAACCCCGGCTTTAAAAAATCTTTTTACAAAAAATTAGTTAGCTTTGGCTGGAGCACTAGTATCGTCGGTTTATTCTTTATAGTATTCCGAGAAACCAGAGCTATGTATCTAGGCGCCCGTCTCTGGCTTTTGCTCTGGGCCATTGGAGTTTTAGCTTGGCTCATCTATCTTCTGTTTTATCACTTCATCACTCTGCCAAAAATCAAGAAGCAAAAAGAAGAAAACGCTGAGTTCAACAAGTGGCTACCTAAAGCTAAAAAATAATTCACCCCGTGAAATACCGCCAAGATTTACTTCGTGAATGAAAAAAAATAAATCAATAAAAATTACAATTTAAATAAAATGAAAAGTACTCGGCGGTAATTTCCGCGTAAAACGCGGAAATTATTTCACTGGGTAAAAATATAAAAACAGGCCCTTGGTCTGTTTTTTATGTCAAAAAAATATTTAGGATCTATTGGCGAAAAAATTGCTTTAAAATATTATTTAGCAAATGATTTTATTTTGCTAGCCAAAAATTATTTGACTCGCTACGGTGAGCTTGATTTAGTGCTAGCTAAAAATAA